>DATEOS010000160.1:0-2239 GCA_035273815.1 Candidatus Limnocylindria bacterium | reverse complement strand
CGACCCGGCCGGCACCTGCAGGTCGAACGAGCGCAGCACCGGCTCGGTGGCCTGGTAACCGAAGCGGACACCGGTGAACCGGACGTCCAGCGGTCCGGCCGGCAGCGGGCGGGGCCGGGTGGATTCGGTGATCTCCGGCAGCGAATCGATGATCTCCAGCACCCGCTCCACCGACGCCCTGGCCTGCTGACCGAGCACCAGCAGCATGGTCAGCATCCGGGTCGGGGCGACGAGTTGGGCCAGGTACAGGGTGAACGCCAGGAACGTGCCCAGGGAGATCGCTCCGATCAGGGCCAGGTAGCCGCCCAGCGCAAGGACGCCGACCTGACCGAGCGAGGTGAGCGCCTGCAGCGCCGGGCTGACCGCCGCCGTTGTGCGCACGGCCCGCATCCGGGTCGCGAACAGCGTCGTCGCGCCGTCGGTGAGCCTGGCCAGCTCCCGCTCCTCCTGCCCGAACGCCTTGACCACCCGGACGCCCGTGACGTCCTCCTCGACGATCTCGGCCACCTCCGCCGCCGACTGCTGCGCCGCCCAGGTGGCCGGGAACAGCTTCGTCCGGATGAGTCGGGTGACCAGCACCACCGCCGGCACGACCAGCAGCGCCATCACCGTGAGCAGCGGGGACAGGACCAGCATGATCCCCAACGACACGACGAACAGCACCACCTGGCCGGCCGACAGCGGGACCATGGCCAGCAGTGACTGCACCATCTGCAGGTCGGTGTTCGCCCTTGACACCACCTGCCCGGTGCGCAACCGGTCCTGCCCGGAGCCGTCCAGCCCCTGCAACGCGCCGAACAGGTCCTGCCGCATGTCGTGCTGGACGTCGAGGGACAGCCGGCCACCGGCCCACCGCCGCAGGAACGATGAGCCGAACCGGATCAGGGCCAGCGCGACCAGACCGGCGATCACCCAACCAAGGTTGTCGGTCGATCCCGCGGTGGCGTCGTCCACCGCGATTTGGGTGAGCAACGGCGTGAGCGCGCCCAGCCCGACACCGCCGACGGCGGCCAAGCCGGAGAGCGCGGTGACCACCGGGTGCCGCCGGCAGTAACCCCAGAGACGACGCATCCACACGAGCGACACGGTAGCCGCGGCCACCGACATGACACCCTGGTGCGGTGCGTGGTGTCGTGTGGTGGCGGATCGTTCGCGACGTCGTCTCGCTGGCGTTGGCCGTGGTCCTGCTCGTCTGGGGGTTGCCCCGGATCGCCGGGGTCGGTTGGTCGCAGATCCTCGAGCCGTTGCAGCGGCTGCCGGTGCCCGCGCTGATCCTGCTGGCCGGGCTGCAGCTGTGCGCGCTGCTCGCGTTCACCTTCACCATCACCGGGTCACTGCCCGGGATCAGTCACTCTCGCGCGCTGACCGTGAACCTGGCCGGCTCGCTGGTGGCCAACACCCTGCCGTTCGGCGGTGCGCTCGGCATCGGCGCCACCTACGCGATCTGCCGGTCCTGGGGGTTCGGCCGATCCGCCATCGGCATCTCCGTCGTCCTCGGCGGGATCTTCGCCGCCGCCGGCAAGGTGCTGTTGCCATTGGTCGGGCTGGCCGCGCTGGTGCTGCAGGGCGGGCACATCAGCCCGGCGCTGCGGGACGCCGCGCTGGTCGGCGTGCTCACCCTGGTGGCGCTCCTGGTGATCTTCATCGTGGTCATGGCCAGCGACCGGGCCGCGCACGCCGTCGGCCGCTTCATCCAGCGGGTCGCCGAGGCGTCGCTGCGGCTGATCCGGCGGCCCCGGCGGCTCGGCTGGGAGCAGGGCATCGCCCGGCTCCGGGAGCAGACCCAGGACGTGATGCGCCGCGGCTGGCTGCAGATGAGCCTGGGCACGCTGGGGTACTTCGTCATCTACTTCGTGCTGTTCTGGCTCTGCATGCACATCTGCGGCCTGGTCATCGGCGTGGGCACCATGCTCGCCGCGTTCGCGCTCGGCCGGCTGCTCACCTCGGTCGCGGTCACCCCCGGTGGCCTCGGCCTGGTCGAGGCGGGGTCGGTAGCCCTGCTGGTCGCGATGGGCGCGGACCCGGCGCTGGCGGCCGCCGGCACGCTGTTGTTCACGATCTTCACCCATGTGATCGAGATCCCGTTCGGGATCGCGGCCTGGCTGATGTGGCTGTGGGGGCGCAAGAAGCAGGATTCGATCACCGCGACAGCGTCGCGAACACGTCCCGATACCGAACGTTCCCCGGGGTGATGCCGGGCTGCCGGTACCACTCCCGGCCGAACACCCAGCCGAACAAC
>DATEOS010000159.1:0-2104 GCA_035273815.1 Candidatus Limnocylindria bacterium | reverse complement strand
AGTTCACCCCGCTGGACCTGACCGGCCTGCTGCTGGCCGCCGGTGGCAAGCAGCCGGTCACCGGCTTCGCCGCGGTGGCGGGCGTCCAGCAGCGCACGATGGCCGCGATCATGTCGCTCGACGGCTACGGGATCAACTCGCCCAAGGACCTCGAGGGCAAGACCCTGGCCGACACCCCCGGCTCCGTGGTGCGCAACCTGTTCCCGACCTACGCCAAGCTGGCCAACGTGGACGCGTCCAAGGTCAACTTCGTCAACGGCAACCCGCAGACGCTGTTCGGCACGCTGGCCTCGCACAAGGTGGACGGCATCGGCCAGTTCGTGGTCGGCAAGCCCACCATCGAGGGCATCGCCAAGAAGACCGCCGTCCTGCTGCCGTACAGCGACTACCTCCAGGACCTGTACGGCAACGTGCTGATCACCTCCAGCAAGTACGCCAAGGACAACCCGGAGAAGGTGAAGAAGTTCACCCAGGCGCTGCTCAAGGGCCTGCAGGACTCGATCACCAACCCGGACGAGGCCGGCACGATCATCAAGAAGTACGTGGCCACCGCCGACCCCAAGTCCGCCGCGGCCGAGCTGACCCTGATGGGCCCGTTCGTCCGGTCCGAGGCCTCCGGTGTGCCGGTCGGCGCGCTGGACAGCCAGCGGGTGGCCCGCAGCATCGCGATCCTGCAGGGCTCCGGTCAGATCCAGCCGGGTCTCACGCCGGACAAGGTCATCGACTTCGATCTGGTGCCGAAGGCCTGACAATCGGGCCAGGCCGCGGGCGCGTCGATCCAGCCGCCAAGTGGATCGGCGCGCCCGTCGTCGTGTGAGACGAGGAGTCCTGTCATGACCGACCTGGCCACCCCGCCGGCCACCACCGCGGCCGACGGTCCCGGCCGCGTCCGCACCGCGTCCGCGGTGATCTGGCCGGTGTTGGGGCTCGCGGTCACGCTCGCCGTCTGGTGGGTGGTGACCGCGACGCTCGACGTCCAGTCCTTCATCTTCCCCACGCCGCCCGAGGTGCTCTCGGCGTACGTGAACCTGCAGGCGGAACTGGTCAAGCAGACCTGGAGCACCACCCTGGCGACCGTGCTCGGCTTCGGCATCTCGGTGCTGGTCGGTGTGCTGCTCGGCGTGGCGATCGCGGCCTGGGGCCCGTTCGAGCGGATGTTCCAGCCGCTGCTGGTCGCCTTCAACGCGGTGCCGAAGGTGGCGCTCGCGCCGCTGATGCTGATCTGGTTCGGCTACGGGCGCACCCCGGTGCTGGCGATGGCGTTCATGGTCTGCTTCTTCCCGATCGTGCTGTCCACCGCCACCGGACTGACCACCACCCCGGCCGACCTGGCGGAGCTGGTGCGGTCGATGGACGCGTCCCGGCTGCAGACCTTCCTGCGGGTGCGGCTGCCGGCCGCGCTGCCGCAGATCTTCGTCGGCCTGAAGGTCGCGATGCCGCTCGCGGTGATCGGCGTGGTGGTCGGCGAGATGCAGTACGGCGACCGCGGACTCGGCATGATCATCGTGCAGACCAGCGGCCAGGCGGACACCGCGTCGGCGTTCGCCGCGATCGCCCTGCTGGCCGCGGTCAGCATCGTCCTGTACTACGCCCTGGTGCTGATCGAGCGCATCGCCCTGCCCTGGGTCAAGGCCACCACGTCGCAGCGGTGACCCGGCGGCCCGGTGGAGCCTGGGCTCAGCTCGCCAGGCGCCACCGGCCGCTGCGGGCCACCAGCAGGGTGAGCGCCTGCGGCATCAGGCCGGAGTGGTTGTCCGGCGTGATGCGGATCGGACCGGACAGCCCGTCGATCTGCGACGTCTCCAGGATGTCGCGCACGCGGTTGCGGTCCGTGCCGGCCTGGGCCACCCCGGAGGCGATCAGGTCGGCCGCGTCGGCGGCGAACGCCGCGACGCCGGAGTAGCTGCCCCACCGTGAGGTGTAGTCGCGGAACCACTGCTTGCGCGCCGCCTTGGCCGGCGTGGTGGCGACGACGTCGTCGATGGCCAGCGTCTGGGTGAACACCATGGTGGCGTTCTCACTGGCGGCGGCCGCGTTCTGCGGGATGAACAGGTCGCCGGCCGCCGCGGCGTCGTAGTACATGCGCCCGGTGAACTTCGCCGCC
>DATEOS010000158.1:0-2599 GCA_035273815.1 Candidatus Limnocylindria bacterium | reverse complement strand
GCGGCCACCGCCAGATATTCGACCAGCACCACGCCCAGCGCCTGGCGTGGGGTGACGCCGACCGCCTTGAGCGCGCCGAACTGGCGGCCCTGTGCGGCCATACGGCCAGTGACGAGGACCGCCGCCGTGGCGACGGTGAGCCCGGCGAGTAGGACCGCGAGCAGGGTCAGCGCAACGGCGAAGATGTCCAGCGCGCCCGACCGGTTCCGGGCCCGCTCCCACGTCTGCATCAGGTTCGGCCTGCCGTAGGCCGACGCGTGCGCCGCGACGAACGCCGCGGCGTCCTCGGCCCGCGGCAACCGCACCTCCAGCGTGGCCCCGAGTGGAATCGCGCCGGCCGCAATCAGTTTGGCGGCGGTGGCCCGGTTGGCCCAGAGCGTCGCCGGCGACTGCATCGGGAAGCGCGGGATGCTTGTCGTCATCGCCGACCCCCGCACCCGCAGGCGCTGTCCGGCGAGGACGATCTCGTCCCCCGGAGCGACCTTGGCCGCCGACGCCAGCCCGTCCTCCAGGACAACGGCGTCATCGCTGTCGTCAAGCCAACGGCCTGCGACGACCAGTGGATGGCTTACCGTCGCCGGCGCCGGGTCCCGCACCTCGACGTCGATCGGCATGTTGAGCCCGTGGAGGCGGCCGCTGGCGAGCAGCAGCGGCCATGGCCCGCCCACCTGCGTCACCTCAGGCTCGTCGGCGAGCCCGGCCAACTGTTGATCGGCGCGCGATACGTTCGCCGGATCCGGTGTGGGCAACCGTGGCAGGTCCAGCTCCTGTGGCGTGTGGTAGGCCGCGAAGGCCTGGACGTGGTACCCGTTGATGCTGTTATGGAGCCGCAGCCACGGTTCGTGGCCGGTCTCGTTTATCGCCAACCCTAGGCTGACCGTGGTCGTGGACAGGCACAGCACCAGCAGCAGGAGGATGGCCTGGCGTGGACGGGCCTTCAGGTTGAGCCAGGCGAGCCTTGTCACCAAACCCATCTACAGCTCCCAACCGGCTACCTGAGCGAGGAGAGCCTGACGCGACAGGCCGCCCTCCAGTCGCACATCCTCCACAATGGACCCGTCGCGCATGGTGAGCAGCCGCCCGGCCGTCGCCGCCACGCGCGGGTCGTGCGTCACCACCAACAACGTCTGTCCCGCGCCGTGCACCTCGGCGAACAACCGCAGAATCTCAGCCGTGGCGGCCGAATCCAGGTTGCCGGTGGGCTCGTCCGCGAGGACCAGCAGCGGCTCGTTGACCAACGCCCGGGCGAGGGCTACCCGCTGCCGTTCCCCACCGGACAGTCGGTCCGGCAAGTGCCCGGCCCGGTCGGCGACCCCGAGGCGCTCAAGCAGACCCAGCGCCCGGCCGCGTGCCTGCCTGCGGCTCACGCCGATCAGCAGCGACGGCAGCTCAACGTTCTCCACCGCCGTCAGCTCGTCCACGAGATGGAACGCCTGGAACACGAAGCCGATCGTGCGCCGTCGCAGCCGGGCCCACCCCGTCTCGGACAATGTGTCCACGCGTTGCCCGGCAAGCCACAGCTCCCCCGCCGTAGGCCGTTCCAGGCCGCCCAACAGATGCAACAGAGTCGACTTGCCGCAGCCGCTCGGCCCCATCACCGAGACCGCCTCGCCCCGCTCGACAGTCAGGTCCACGGTGTCCACCGCGCGCACCGGACCGCCGTCGGCGGCGTATTGCCGGCACAATCCCTTGGCCTGCAACACGAGCGAGGTCACGACGGCCTCCGGGCGGTCCAGCGGCGCTCGCACGCCTCCAGCCATCTGACGTCGGCTTGGAGACGCAGCGCCGCACCCTCCAGAATGAGAACCGCATCGTCGTCGGCCGGTGCTTCCTGCGCCAACTCCTGTACATCACGCAGGCGGCGCAACAGATCCCGGCGCTGGGCGTCGATCAGCGCGATCGGGTCGGCCAGCCCGGTCGCGGCGGCGGCCACCAGCTTGAGGTGGAACTCGGCCGGCGCCACCTTGGGCCAGGAAACATCGAGCAGCCACGTGGCCACCTCGTCGCGGCCCTGCGGCGTCACCTCGTAGACCTTCTTGTCCGGCGCGGCCGCCTGAGCCACCTGGTCACTGCGCACCAGGCCGGCGCGTTCCAGGCGCGACAGGGTGATGTAGACCTGCCCCGGGTTGAGGACCTCTCCGATCGGACCGAGCGCCTTGGCCAGGCGCTGGCGGAGCTCATAGCCGTGCGCCGGCTCCTTGGCCAGCAGCGCCAACATCGCCTCACGCATTCGCCCACCCCCTAGATAACGGTAACCTACAACCGTTAGCCAGAAGGAGTCAAGGACTCGCAGACCTCCAGTTGAACGCGTGGCCCCGGCCAGATGTGCCCGGGGCCACGCGCCATGGGCGGATGGGAGATGCTCAGCCGTCGAGGTAGCGGAGGACCGCGAGTACCCGGCGATGGTCGGCCTCGGTGGGCGGCAGGTCGAGTTTCGTGAAGATGCTGTTGACGTGCTTCTCCACCGCACTCGGGCTGATGCCCAGAGCGGCCGCGACGCCCTGGTTGGAGCGCCCCTCGGCCATGAGTCGCAGCACGTCAAGTTCCCGGGAGGTGAGCCGGAACAACGGATCCTGGCGTCGCTGCAGCAGCTGCGCGA
>DATEOS010000157.1:0-2324 GCA_035273815.1 Candidatus Limnocylindria bacterium | reverse complement strand
GGTGTACCGGCGGATGTGGCCGGTGGCCACGTCGACCTGGCTCATGGCGAACATGAACGCCGGCACGATCAGGATGACCCGGCCGCCCGGCCGGACCAGCTCGGCCATGCTGCGCAGCGCGCCCACGTGGTCCTCGATGTGCTCGAGCACGTTGTACGAGACCGCGGCGCTGTACTCGCCGCTGGCGTCCGCGACCGGCAGCAGCATCTCCCGGACGTCGATGTTCGGGCGGTCGGCCAGGCGCTCCTTGAGCTGCACCAGCCGGTCCGGGTCGGCTTCGGTGGCGGTGAACCGGGGGAGGTGCTCGGCCCACTCCAGCGCGTAGTCGCCGAGCCCACTGCCGATCTCGATCGGGTTGTCGCCCAGGTACGGGAGCGCGAGCTCGACGAACCAGCGACGGTGGTTCACGGCCGTGGCGAGGCCCTCGAGCACTTCGGACTGGATCCGCTGGTCTCCAGTGATGTCTGCCATAAGTAAGGTTCCCTCGTCTTGCCTATCCGAGCTGACAGCGGGACCGGACGAGTTAACCATCCGGGTCGCGGGGACGAAAGTTGAGCCGGGGGCGGCCCCTCTATTTTTGCCTGATTGAGACATTGCCTGCTGGGTACCCGGTGTCGTTAGCCCTCATGCACATATCGGCTCGATCACGCATGGGCCGCCGGAGACAACAACGTTACCAACCTCGGTTAGGCTCGCCGCTGCTATGACGATTACGGGTATTGACTCGACCGGCCAGTCGGCAGACGGGAACGCGTCCCGGCGCCGTGGGGTGGCCGATGCCGACGACCTGGACGCGGAGCTGATCGCCCTCGAGCGGGGCGTGACCGCACCGCCGAGCTCGGTCATACCTGCTGCTGAACCCGAAGAGGCTCCGGCCGGGCGGCCGCGCTTCTGGCGCTCTCTCACTTGGCGGGACGCCCTCGCCATTCTGAGTTTCGTCGCGGTATCGCTGATCGTCACCGCGCCGCTGTGGCTCAATCTTGATCATGAGTTGCGCGATGATCCACAAGATCAGGCCTTCTTTGAGTGGATGCTGGCGCACGGTGCACGCGTGCTCACGGATGGCGTTTATCCGTTCTTCTCGGACCGCATGAATTACCCCGATGGGGTGAACATGATGGCCAACACCTCGGTGTTGGCCGTTTCGCTGCCGATGACGCCGATCACTTTGCTGTTCGGCCCACATGTGTCCTTCAACGTATTTCTTACCCTCGCCTTGGCGGTCACCGGCATCTCGTGGTATTTGGTGCTCTCCCGGGTCTTCGTCGCATCCCGGCTGGCGGCCTGGGTGGGCGCGCTGTTCTGCACCTTCGCGCCGAGCATGATCTCGCACGCCGGCGGCCACCCGAACATCGTCTCGCAGTTCCTGGTCCCGCTGATCATCTGGCGCTGCCTCGCGCTGCGGACACCGGGCAAGGTCGTGCGCAACGGGCTGATCCTGGCCGGCCTGCTGATCTGGCAGGCGTTCATCAACCTCGAGATCCTGTTCATGACCGCGGTGGGTCTCGGCATCTTCTGCGCGGTCCTGGCGATCAGCCGCCGCCGCGCGCACCGCGGCGAGATCATGACGTTCCTGCGCGGTCTCAGCATCACCGCCGTGGTCACCCTCGCCGTGCTGGCGTACCCGCTGACCGTCCAGTTCTTCGGCCCGCAGAGCTACCACGGCCTGCCGGAGTTCGTCCGCAACTTCGGCGCCGACCTCGGCTCCTTCACCGCCTACTCGACCCGGTCGGTGGCCGGCAGCAGCATCACCAGCGAACGCCTCGCGCAGAACCCGCTCGAGGAGAACGCCTTCTTCGGCTGGGGCATGGTCATCCTCTTCCTCGGCCTGGTCGTGTGGATGCGCCGGCAGGTCGCGGTGCTGGCGATGACCGGCGTGGCGCTGCTGTTCGCGGCGATGTCGCTCGGACCGCGGATCTTCCTCAACGGCATCAACACCGGCATCCCCGGCCTCTGGTCGGTGCTGCACAGCGTCCCGGTGCTCAACTCGGCCGTGCCCACCCGCTGGGCGATGGCCATCGCGCCGCTCATCGGGATCGTGCTCGCGCTCGGTTGCCAGCGCGCCATCGACCTGGTCCGCGCCCAGCCGTCGGCCCGCGGCCCGGTCCGGGTCGGAATGATCACAGCCGTGGCGATGGCCCTGGTGCCGCTGGCGCCGACGCCGCTGCCGACCACGCCGATGGCGCCGGTTCCCGACTTCGTCACCTCCGGCCAGTGGAAGCAGTACGTCGACGACAACCACACCGTCGTCACGCTGCCGCTGCCCGACTCGAGCTACCCCGACCCGATGCGCTGGTCCGCCGCCACCGGCCAGGACATGCGCA
>DATEOS010000156.1:0-4573 GCA_035273815.1 Candidatus Limnocylindria bacterium | reverse complement strand
CTGGACGCGGTGGTGATCAGCCACATGCACACCGACCATTGCCTGGACCTGGTGACGCTGCGCTACTGCTACCCGTGGATCGACGTCGCCAAGAAGCGGCTGCTGGTGATCGTGCCGCCCGGCGCCACCGCCCAGCTGGCGGAGATGGCGCTGGGTGCGGGCTACATGAACTTCTTCGACAAGAGCTTCATCTTCGTGGAGCACGACGGGAAGCGACCGATCGAGGTCGGCAACCTGCGCCTGGAGCCCGATGAGACGCAGCACTTCGTGCGCACCTGGGGCTTCCGCATCAGCGCCCGCGGGACCGACGAGGATCCGGACAAGGTGCTGGCCTACTCGGCCGATGCCGGCCCCTGCCCGGCGCTGCCACGCATCGCTGACGGTGCTGAGCTGTTCCTGTGCGAGGCCGCGCTGCGCTCACTGGCCGAAGACGACCCCGAGCCCCAGAGCCGCGGCCACCTGCTGCCATCGGAGGCCGCCCGGCTCGCGCGCGAGGCGGAGGTCAAGCGCCTGCTGCTGACCCACATCCCGCTTCCGGATCGTGGCGCGTGGGCGCTGGAGCAGGCGTCCGCCGAGTACGAGGGACCGCTGGAGATCGCCGAGCCGCTGCAGACCTACGAGATCTAGGACCCCTTCTCCGGGTCTTCGACGCGCACACGGGCGATGTACTGGTCGGCCGACCAGGTGACCAGCGCCCACAGCACGGAAAGCAGCAGGGTCAGCCCCAGCAGGATGCCGGACGCAGGCAGGAATCCTGAGCCGATGGCGGCGCCAACCACCAGCAATCCGACCACGATCACCACCAGGATGGAGCCGATCATGGCCAGCCCGATCTTGGCCGCCGTCCACAGGTACCAGCCGAGCGAATGGCCCTGTGCGCGGCCGGTGAGCCACAGCAGCGTCGGTCCCGAAGCGCCGAACAGCGCCACGTAGAAGCCGGTCGAGCTGAACAGGACGTCAGGACCGGGACGCCGGTCGAGGACAAGGAACGCAAAGAACCAAGCCGCCAGCAGCGCGCTGGCCGCGCCGGTGCCGATCAGCCAGGCCAGCAGCAGCGTGGCCGTGCCAGCCGACAGCCGTTCCACCAGCTCGCCGTCGGTGCCCTCGACCATCTCGGTTGGACCGTCCGGTGGCAGCTGCGGCGGCTCCTCCCGCGGCTCTTCGGAGTCGGGCGCGCGATCCTTGTCCGTCACCCCGCGCTGATGCCGGCGCCGGCGAACGCCGCCTCCAGGTCGGCAATCAGGTCTGTGGATGACTCGATGCCCACCGACAGCCGCACCAGGCCGGGCGGCACGGCGAGCGGCGAATCGGTGACGGACAGATGGGTCATCGCCGCGGGCAGCTCGATCAGTGACTCCACCGCGCCAAGCGACTCCGCCAGGGTGAAGAGGCGCGTGCAGCCCACGAACCGGCGGGCCGCCTCCTCATCGGCATGCAGCTCGAAGCTGACCATGGCGCCGGGGAGTCGCATCTGCGCCACGCACAGGTCACGCTGCGGGCTGTCGTGAAAGCCGGGGTAGTGGACCCGCCGCACCTCGGGGCGTCCATCGAGCCAGTAGGCGATGGCAGTGGCGTTGGCGCAGGCCCGCTCCATGCGCACTGCCAGCGTCCGCATCCCGCGCAGCACCAGCCAGCAGTCGAAGGGCGATGGCACCGCGCCGGCGGCGTTCTGGTGGAAGCGCAGGCGCTCCGCCACGTCGTCGCGGTTGGTGGCTGCCAGGCCGCCGACCACGTCCGAGTGCCCACCCAGGTACTTCGTGGCGGAGTGCATGACGATGTCGGCACCCAGGGCCAGCGGCTGCTGCAGGAACGGCGTGGCGAACGTGTTGTCGACCACGGTCAGCGCCCCTGCCTCGCGGGCCACCTGCGCCGCGGCGCGGATGTCAGCGACCTTGAGGAGCGGATTCGTGGGCGTCTCGATCCAGACCAGACCAACCGGGCCTCGCTCGCGTACCGCCTCCGGCTCCAGCGCCGCCCGCACGGCCTCCGGGTTGGTGACGTCCACCGCATCGACGTTGACGCCGTAACGCGACCAGACCTTGTCGGCCAGCCGCCACGTCCCGCCGTACACGTCGTCGCACATCACGACCCGCTGGCCGGGTTCGGTCAGGTACAGGATGTTCTGGGTGGCGGCCAGGCCCGATGCGTACGCGAAGCCGTGGGTGGCGCCCTCCAGGACGGCGATGGCCGCCTCCAGCGAACGCCGGGTGGGGTTGTCCGAACGGCCGTACTCGAATCCTCCGCGTGTCTGGCCGACCGCGTCCTGCTTGAAGGTGCTGCTCATCTGGATCGGCGGCACCACCGCCCCGGTGGTCGGATCCGGCTCCCAGCCGGCGTGCACGACCTTCGTCTCGAAGTCGTCAGTCATGCCGCCCGACGAGGCGCCAGGTGAGCGGCAGCAGGCCGGCCGCCAGGGCGATCTTCAGCACATCGCCAATCACAAAGGGCCACAGGCCAGCTTCGAGGCCGAGGAACACGGGCAAGTCCAACCACGCCATCAGCCAGGGCACCCCGAAGGCGTAGATGATCAGGTTGCCCAGCACCATGATCGCGACGGTGCCCCCGACTGTGCGGTCTGCCCCGCGGCTAGCCAGGGCGCCGACCATCATCGCGGCCGGCACGAAGCCGATGATGTAGCCGAATGACGCTACCGCGTAGCCCGATGCCTGCTCGGCGAACCACGGAACGCCTGCCACGCCGGCCAGCAGGTAGAGCAGCATCGCCGCCCCGCCGCGCCACGGGCCGAGAGCGGCGCCGGCGAGCAGGACAACGAACGTCTGCATCGTGATGGGGACCGGTACCAGGGGCACGAAGAACTGAGCCGCCACGCCGGTGAGAGCGGCAGCACCAACAACCAGCAGGACGTCGCGCAGCAGGGCGCCCGGGAGGAGATCGGCCAGGACGCGCGGCCGAGGCGCGGAGACGGTGGTCATCGAGTGCGCGGGAAGCCCAGGTCGACCTTGGAGGTGGACGGATCGGGCCAGCGCGCGGTCACCACCTTGCCGCGCGTGTAGAACTGGATGCCCTCCGGCCCGTACATGTGCAGGTCACCGAACAGCGACGCCTTCCAGCCGCCGAAGCTGTAGTAGGCGACCGGCACCGGGATCGGCACGTTGACCCCGACCATGCCAACGTTGACGTCGAACTGGAACTGGCGCGCCGCTCCCCCGTCGCGGGTGTAGATGGCCGTGCCGTTGGCGTACGGGTTGTTCTCGATCACCTGCATCGCATCGGCATAGGTCGGGACGCGGACGACCTCGAGCACGGGGCCGAAGATCTCGTTGCGATAGCAATCCATCTCCGGCGTCACGTTGTCGAGCAGCGAGACGCCCAGGAAGAATCCCTCGCCGTCCTTGTGGAGCGCGTGATCGCGGCCGTCGACCCGAAGCGTGGCGCCCTGCTTGCGGCCGCTGTCCAGGTATGTGGCCACCTTGTCGCGGTGCTCGCGGGTGATGAGCGGTCCCATCTCGGACTCCGGATCGCTCCCCGGCCCGACCTTGATCTTGGGCAGCCGCTCCTCGATGGCGTGGACCAGCGGATCGCCGGCATCGCCGACCGCCACCACCACGCTGATCGCCATGCAGCGCTCACCGGCCGATCCGTAGGCAGCCGAGACGGCAGCGTCGGCGGCCATCCCAATGTCCGCATCGGGCAGGACCACCATGTGGTTCTTGGCACCGCCCAATGCCTGGACCCGCTTGCCGTGCCTGGTGCCAGTCTCGTAGATGTACCGGGCAATCGGCGTGGAGCCGACGAAGCTGACCGCGGCGATATCCGGGTGCTCCAGGATCGCGTCGACCGCCACCTTGTCCCCGTGCACGACGTTGAAGACACCGTCGGGCAGCCCGGCCTCCTGCAGCAGCTCGGCCAGGTAGACCGATGCGGACGGGTCCTTCTCCGATGGCTTCAGGATGAAGGTGTTCCCGCAGGCAATGGCGTTGGCGAACATCCACATCGGCACCATGGCCGGGAAGTTGAAGGGCGTGATGCCGGCCACAACGCCCAGCGGCTGGCGGATCTGGTAGACGTCGATCCCGGCGGAGGCCTGCTCGCTGTACGTGCCCTTCAGCAGGTGCGGTATGCCGCACGCGAACTCCAGGTTCTCGAGGCCTCTGGCCACCTCGCCCTGCGCATCGGTCGGTACCTTGCCGTGCTCCGCGGTCAGGAAGGCGGCGATGTCCTTGCGATGCTCGTCGACAAGGTTCCGGATGCGGAACAGGAGCTCGGTGCGTTTGCTCAGCGACGCGGCGCGCCAGGCCGGAAAGGCCTCGCGTGCGCCGCGGACCGCGGCGTCGACCTCATCGGCGCTCGCGAAGTCCACCTCGCGTGCCACCTTGCCGGTGGCAGGGTTGTAGACGGGTCCCTGGCGGCCCGACGTGCCGGCCATCCGCCTGCCGCCGATCCAATGGTTAACTCGGTCCAGCGCGCTCGGGGCGTCCGCGGGACGTTCTTCAGCTACCTGGGCCATGCCAATGCCTCGTGGACTGGAGCCACAACCTTACTCTGCAGAGGCCGCGGACGGCAGTGGGGGAAGCCGGCGCGCGTCAGTGCGGTGCGGCGACAGCAGCGGACC
>DATEOS010000155.1:0-2007 GCA_035273815.1 Candidatus Limnocylindria bacterium | reverse complement strand
CATGAGGGCACCTCGCCGGCTCGTCGAGGCAGCAAAACTCGGCCCCATTGGCGAGATTTCTACTCACCGACGTACGCACTGATTGTCGCGACCTGGGTGATAGCTGATAGGTCGTGAGCTGTAGCTGAGGGGACTCTGGTCGAGTCCGCTCACAAGGAGGCAGCTCATGGGCATGCTGGGGGTAGCCCTGGATCCGGCGACGGTGGTCGTTGCGGTGGATCCGGGGAAGGTGATGAACAGGGTCTGGGTCAGCAACGGCGCCGGGCTGTTGGAGGAGCCGGTCTCGTTGCCGGTCGCGCGGTCGGGGGTCGCGGCGCTGGAGAGGATGCTTGCTGCGCACGCGGGTGATCCGGTGATCGCGATCGAGGCGACCGGGAGCCTGCATCGCGCGTGGGCAGCGGAGTTGGACCGGCTCCATCCCGGTGCGATCCGCCTGTTCGCTCCGTCTGAAACCAAGGCCGCGCGCACCCAGCTGGGATCCGGCCGGTTCAAGACCGACGATCGGGACTGTGCTGCGCTGACCTACCTCGTGCGGCAGGGCGCCGGGCGCCGACAAGTTGAGGAGGCCTCGGTCGAGGAGCTGAGGGCCGCGGTGCGCCACCGTCGCGGCCTGGTCGATGATCGCAAGAAGGCGCAGCAGCGACTGCACGACCAGCTCAATGCTCTGTGTCCCGGGTTGTCGGCACCCGCCGGCCACGGGCGGGCGCTGTCGATCGAACGACCCACTGGGCAGGCGGTGTTGGCGTGCGCGGTCGACTTCGCTGGTGGGCCGCCCACTCGCCGCTCACTGGCTGCGCGGTCGCCTGGGCGGCTGACCAAGACCACCGCCGAGTACTGGATCCAGCGATGGCGCGACTGTCTGCCGCCACCGCCGGATGCGAAGCACCGCGCGCAACGGCTCGGCCGCGACCTGCAGCGCTACCGAATGCTGCAGACCGACATCGCCGATGTCGAGCAGGAGATCGCAGTGCTGCTGGCCGGCACCGATGGTCAGGTCCTGACCAGCCTGCCCGGTGTTGCTGCCATCCGGGCCGCAGCGTTCGCTGCCCACAGCCTGCCGATCACTCGGTTCCCCGACGCCGAGCACCTCTACTCCGCCACCGGGCTGGCGCCGGCGATGTACGAATCCGCCTCGCTACGCCGCCGTGGACGAATCTCTCGCCAGGGCCTGGCTGAGCACCGCGACGCGCTGATGGGTATCGCCTGGGGACTGTCGATGTACTCGCCCAGCTTCGCCGAACGCAACGCCGAACTCCGTGCCCGCGGGATGGCCCCGATCGAGGCCCGCGTGGCACTGGCGCGGAACGCTTGCCGCCTGATCTATCGGATGCTCCTGACCCAACAACGCTTCGACGAAGCGGCGTATCGTCGAGGAAGGCTCAGCCGCGGACGGTGACGGCCACGTTAGCTATGCCGCTCGACGGCGCAACCTAGCTTGCCGCTCGTCCGCGCTGGGCCGCCTTCACGGCGCACACGAAAGCCTGCCGACCACGGCGCCTGATCAGCCTGCCGACCACTCGGCGGCCCAAGCCAGACTCAACAATCCCGCTTTCATCGCGAACCACAGCCAAGCCAAACGGCTCGGCAACTGCCACGCGCACAAACCTCACTCTTGACTCGCAACGCGAAAGCTAGCGCGATTCGGTGCCGGGGCGGAGCACACCGCTGGTGTTGCGGAGGCCGGCGGAGTCGCGGAGCACGCCGGTGCCGAGCCCGAACGGCTCGTTGCGGACCTCGATGTGGCGGGGCATGCCCTCGCGGACCGTCTCCCAGAGCCGGGTGCCGTCCGCGGCGTCGCGGTGGCGGACGTCATAATCGCGGAGGGTGAGGTAGATGAAGTCGTCGTAGATGTCGAGCAGCAACGCGTTGGTGAGCCCGAACTGGAACAGCCCGCCGTGGACGATCTGGGTGACCCCGCCCTTCTCCAGCACCGTCACATCGTGGGCCTCGCCGGCGAGGTAGAGGTCGACGTCGTACCTCTCGAACAGCTTCCAGACCGCGGAGTCC
>DATEOS010000154.1:0-5626 GCA_035273815.1 Candidatus Limnocylindria bacterium | reverse complement strand
GGAAATGCCAGGGTCGAAGGAATCGGGTCATTTGCGTGGGTCTCCTCTGGGATGTGACGGGGTGATCAGTCCGCGGTGACGATCACCACGCCGTTCATGTCGTTCGGGTGGAATGAGCAGTCGTAGCGGTGCTCGCCCACGCCGTGGAAGGTGAAGCTCACTGATTCGCCGGGCGCGACCTGCATGACGTCTCCCCCGTCGTCCAGCAGCCGCACGCTGTGCGTGAAGTTGTCGCTGTTCGTCCACGTCACCTCGGTGCCGTCCGGCACGGTGATGACCTTTGGCTCGAACTTGTAGGACGGCGGCAGGTCGACCTGATTGGTCGCCACCGGCTCGGTCACGGCGGGTGCGGCGCAGGCGACGAGCAGGAGGCTAAACATCGCCGCGCCGATCACCCGCCGGCTCAATGAGCGGGCGTTCATGCGCCCTGCGCTTCGCTGCGGAGGGAGCGGACGCCGCTCGTCGCGGCCACGAAGACCAGGACGAACGCGAGCAGGTCCAGGACCTCGCTGATGGTGTGCGCGAACAGGAACACGGTCCAATCGAGGTGGTAGGTCATGTAGCTGATCTCGGCCAGCGCGAACAGGCTGAAGGCCCAGCCGAGCGTCGAGGCGCCCGCGCCGAAGGAGCGCCACGCAAAGTAGGCGCCAATGACGAAGGCGGTGATGTGGATCAGCAGGAATACTGGCGCGGGGATGTTGTTGACGAAGTCACCGATGGGCATGGGGGTTCAGACCTCCGGTCTTGGCCGACGAGCGGCGGGTTGATTGGCGAGCGGCCTCATGGAGGACGCCGGCCAGGGCGAGGACCATGCCGATGATTGAGAGCAGGTGCGCGCCCCGCTCCGGAGCGAAACCGCCGTGGAGATGGCCAGCCGGGTCGCCGGCGGCCAGGTAGAGGAGCACCTCCATCACACCGGCCAGGGCGATGACGCCGAAGCCCACCACGGTCACGCTGGGTAGCGCGCGCGCGTCGCGAGCGAGACGGTTGCCGACTTGTATCAACAGCATGCACTAGTGATACAGTGTGCGCCGATGGGTGTCAAGTCTATTGGTGATTCACGCTGGTGATAGACTGGAGGTCGCGATGGAGTCCGAGCGCGATCGAAACCTCAAGGCGCTGAGCCTGCTCGATGAGCCGGTGCGCCGCCGCCTGTTCGAGTGGGTGCGCGACCAGGGGCGGCCGGTTGGTCGCGAGGAGTCGTCGCGCGCGCTGCGCATCAGCCGCCCGTTGGCCACCTTCCACCTGGACAAGCTGGCCGATGCCGGCCTGCTGGAGTCCGGCTACCAGCGTCTGTCGGGTCGCACCGGTCCCGGAGCCGGTCGCCCCGCGCGGGTGTACTGGAAGACTGACCGCGAATTCAACGTCAACGTCCCGGAGCGCAACTACGAGCGCGCGGCGGAGCTCTTCGCCACGGCCCTGGAGGCGCACACCGGCGGCCTGCCAACGCCTCTGCGCAAGGCCGCCGGCGATCTTGGCACGAACCTGGGCCAGCAGGAGCGCGCGCGGAGCTCCACGCGCCGGCTGATGGATGCGTTGGAGGCCGGCGGCTACGAGCCGCAGGTCGACGAGTCAGGGGCAATCCGGTTGCTGAACTGCCCGTTCCACGCGCTGGTGGAGGAGCACCGGCCGCTCGTCTGCGGCACCAACATGGCGCTGGCGGAGGGAATCACGCGCGGCGCCGGCGTGACCGATATGGTCCCCGTTCTCGATTCGCAGCCCGGCTACTGCTGCGTCAGCTTCCACCCCCGGAGGGCCGGCTAACCAGGCCGATGCCCGCTCGGCATGACTGCCGGTGATCCCAGGGCGTGCGACTTCTCAGGCGTGCACCCTGAGACCCATTGCGAATCCCGGGCGGCCGCCCCTTCTCAGGCGTGCACCACACGCGCCTTAGGAAGACCGGCGGCACGGATGCAGCGAATTCAGGCCCCAAGCACGCTCAGGGCAGCAGGCAGGCGCCCGCCAGGGTCCGAGTCTTCTTACGACTGTGCTCCTGGGTCACGCCTGAGAAGAAGAATTGCTCCGCCAACGCACCGGTCCACCAAACCGAAGGTGGAAGCGCCGGCCGGAGCCGGCGCCTTCACGTTCACCGAAGCCTTCGCAATCAGCCGTTCGGCAGGATCGGACAGCGGAAGTCCGCATCGGGCGCACGCGCCAGCGTGATAGCACCGGTGTCCACCAGTGCGATGACGTCGTCGAAGTCCGTCAGCAGGTGAGCATCGGCCGGGTCGTTCCAGGTGGCCATCCAGACGGCCCACCGTCCGCCGTGCGAGCCCTGACCGGGAGCGAACTCGGCCACGCCGCCCTGCGAGAAGTTCGTGAAGGAGACGATGTTGTCTGTGCCGGTACCGGGATCGACCCGGGCCGGTGTTCCGAACGTACGGTAGGCCTGGCCCTCGGCGTAGATCGTCCCGAACTCCTTGCCGGCGACCGGCAGTGCCAGGAACAGGGCCAGCAACGCCCCAAGCAGAGGAGCTGCCATCCAACGGGTTCGCATCAGTGGATTCCTCCTGAGATTCTCTTCCGTGTCGGAATCCACAGGCTGGTGTGCCTTCATCTCACGCTGATGACGAATGTGTGACGGGCGTGCAACGATCTGAGCCGTCATGCAACCGTCACATGCCGTCGGTACGTTGCTGCGCATGCATCAGGCACGACCGCTGTCCCTCCTTGCCTCGCTCGCGATCCTGGCGGCGGCCTGCACATCGGTGCAGACCGGGTCACCGACATCCTCGAGCCCGGCGACGGGAAGCCCAAGGCCAGACGAAGCAACTCCCCTGCCGAGCGAGGATCCCGGCGCTTCTGCGTCGGCGACAGCGGAGCTCCCGCAGGACGAGCTGCTGGCCCTCGAGCTCACCGACGTCCGCACCGGTGACCACTTCACGCTTGCCCAGCTGGCAGCGGATGGACCGATCCTGCTGGAGCCAATGGCGGTGTGGTGCACCAACTGCCGCGCGCAGATGCACGAGGTGACCCGGGCGCACGAGGCAGCGCAATTCCATTCGGTGTCCCTGGACGTGGACCTCTCAGAGAGCGCTCAGGACCTGGCCGAATATGCCGATCGCGAGGGCTGGGACTGGCGCTTCGCGATGGCCACCCTGGACCTCTACCGCCTCCTCCAGCAGCGCTTCGGCGACGCCGCCACGTACCCGCCGGCCACGCCCCTGATCGTGATCGAGCGGGACGGTCGCGTGCGGCCGCTCGAGTTCGGGGTAGGCCAGCGCAGTGCCGAGCAGCTGATCGCGGAGCTCCAGGCGGGCTGAGCCATGAACGAGTGGGCCATCGCCATGGCGGCAGGCATCGGCGCGACGATCACGCCCTGCGTCCTTCCCCTGTACCCCGCGTTCCTGGCCTATATCACCGCCCCACAGGCGGTGGCCGCCGGGCCGGCACAGGCCACTGCCAACCGGTCATCCCCAGTTGCGGCTGCCGTCATGGTCTGGCTGGGCGTGGTGGTGGGGATGGTGGCCATCGGCGCCGTCGTGGCGACGTTGTCACTCGGACTGGGATCGGTCCTGCGCGTGATCGTGCCCCTGGCCGACCTGCTGCTGATCGGTCTCGGCCTGCTGCTCCTGCTGGGGCGGAACCCGTTCGCCCGGCTGCCCCAGGTTTCACCGGCAGCGCTGGGGCGGAGCGGGCCCGTGGCCGGCCCGTTCCTGTACGGCCTGCTGTTCGCGCCCATCGCCCTGCCCTGCTCGGGACCGTTCCTGATCGGGATCTTCGTCGCCTCGCTGACCGTTGGCGACGCGGTCCGCCAGCTGGCGTTCTTCGCCGCCTTCGGCATCGGCTTCGGACTGCCGCTGCTGGCGCTGGGATTGATGGGCGAGCTGCGCGGCGCCGAGCTGGCGCGCGCCCTGGTGCGCTGGGAGCGACCGCTGCAGGTGGTGATGGGCGTCACCCTGCTGGCCATCGGCACGTGGGACCTGTGGACCAACCTGCCACAGGTCATCGGCTGAGCCATGGCCGCGCCCGCCGTGCTCGTCGTCGATGACGATCCGAACATTCGAAAGGTTCTCCGCCTCTACCTGGAGCGGGAGCACTACCGCGTCAGTGAGGCGCCGGACGGCCCGGCGGCGGTGGGGATGGCGGCCGAGTCGCTGTTCGACCTGATCCTGCTGGACGTGATGCTGCCCGGCTACGACGGGATGGAGGTCTGCCGCCGCATCCGCGAGTCGAGCGCCGTGCCCATCGTTCTGCTCACCGCCCGCAGCGGCGAGTCCGACAAGGTGGTGGGCCTGGATCTTGGAGCCGATGACTACGTGATCAAGCCCTTCAGCCCGCGCGAGCTCATGGCCCGCGTGCGAGCCCAGATCCGACGGCATCGCACACCAGAAACCGATGCGCCTGCCCTCGCGGCCCATGGCCTTCACCTGGACCCGGCCGCGGTGCGCGTGGAGGTGGACGGGCATGTGGTGGCGCTCACCGCCACCGAGTTCCGGATCCTGCACACGCTCATGCAGCGGCCGACCCGGGTCTACAGCCGAAACGAACTGATCGAGGCGGTTCACGGCGACCAGGACCCCGGCATCATCGACAGGACAGTCGACGTCCACCTGGGCCGCCTTCGCCGCAAGCTGCGCGACGACGCCGCCGCCCCGCGATTCATCGAGACCGTGCGAAGCGTCGGCTACCGCTTCGCCCAACCGGTGGAGCGCCTGGAGTCGGAGACCCGGCCGTGAAGTCCCTTCGCACCCAGATCACCCTGGTGCTCGTCCTGGGGTCGCTGCTCGCCGCCGGCGTCGTCGTCGTGGCCGTTCAGCTGTTCAGCATGGAGCGCATGTCCCAGCTGCTGATGCTCGGCGTCAGGGATGCCGCCGAGGCCGACGCGATGGTGCAGCAGTACGTGGGCAGCGTGGTCGCCATCGGGGCGGTGGTCGGCGTCCTGGTTGGCGGGGTCGTGGCCTGGTGGCTGGCACGCCGCATCCTGCGACCGCTCCAGCGTCTGTCGGAAGGCACGCGGCGCATCGCCGCCGGCGACCTGACGGCTCGGGTGGCGGTACCGCCGGATGCTGAGCTGGCCGACGTCGCCGACTCCTTCAACCGGATGGCCGCCACCCTGGAACGGGTCGAGCAGCTCCGGCGAGCGCTGGTCGAGGACGTCGCCCACGAGCTCCGCACGCCCCTCACCACGTTGCGGGGCTACACGGAGGCGATGGCCGACGGCGTCGTCCAACCCACACCCGAGATGCTCCGCACGGTCCACGCGGAGATCGAGCGGCTCACCCGGCTGGTGGAGGCATTGGACTCCCTCGCCCGGGACGAGGCGAGGGCGCGAGAGCAGGCGATGGCGGAGGTCCAGCTGGGGGAAGTGGTGCGCCGCGGGCTGGCGCTGGCGGATCCCGCGTTGCGGGCGCGCGACATCAGCGTGAGGATCGAGGAGCCGGAGGTCTTGCCCACGCTGCACGCAGACCCGGACGGCATCGGCCAGGTCATCTCCAACCTGGTCCAGAACGCGGTGGACTACACGACCGATGGGGGCGAAGTGGTTGCCCGCCTGATCGCCGATGGCGGCGGCGTCCGGTGCGAGATCGCCAACACCGGCCCGGACATTCCGCCCGATCAGCTGCCTCTGATCTGGGAGCGCCTGCACCGCGCCGATCCGTCGCGATCGCGGTCCACTGGCGGT
>DATEOS010000153.1:0-2455 GCA_035273815.1 Candidatus Limnocylindria bacterium | reverse complement strand
TTGATGTACTCCGGCGGCGAGAACTCGTTCCCGTTCAACACCGTCGCCACCCCCGCCCCACGCGGTCACGTTCCGCAGATGTCGAACAAGAAGCAGGGTGAGGCCTCCGCCGGCTACATGCTGATGAAGCCCCTGGTCGAGACGGCGACCGCGGCCGGCGCCCGCGCGCTGTATGACGTTCGGGCGCAACGGCTCATCGTGTCGGACGACGGTCGCGTCGTCGGTGTCGTCGCGCGCCGGTACGGCGGCGAGGTCACCATCCGGGCCCGGCGCGGGGTGGTGCTGGCCACCGGCAGCTTCGCCTACAACGAAGCGATGGTGGCGCAGTACGCGCCGCGGATCGCCGGCCGACCGGCCGCCTCGATCGAGCAGCATGACGGGCGTGCCATCCAGATGGCTCAGGCGCTCGGCGCCGACCTGGCCCACATGGACGCCACCGAGGTCGCGATCTTCGCCGACCCGCAGCAGTTGGTGCGCGGCATCCTGGTCAACGCCAGGGGTCAGCGCTATGTCACCGAGGACACCTACCCCGGCCGCATCGGCCAGCTGACGCTGTACCACCAGGACAACACGGCGTACCTGATCATCGACGGTGACGCCCAGGACGAGGCGATGGCCTCGCTGTCACCGCAGTTGATGATGCGGCCGCCGACCTGGGTCGCCGAGACCGTCGCCGAGCTCGAAACGGAGATCGGGTTGGCTCCGGGGTCGCTGCAAGCCACCGTCGCGGCCTATAACGAGGGCGCGGCGCGCGGCGAGGATCCGCTGCTGCACAAGAAGCCCCAGTGGCTCAAGCCGATCGGTTCCCCGGTCGGGGCCATCGATCTGCGGGAGAGTACGGGCGGTTTCACGCTGGGTGGTCTGGCCACCACCCTGGATGCCGAGGTGCTGCACGTCAGCGGCGAACCTATTCCTGGCCTGTTCGCCGCGGGACGCTCGGCCGCCGGCCTCGCCGCCTGGGGTTATGCCAGTGGCGTATCGCTGGGGGACGGGAGCTTCTACGGACGACGCGCCGGTCGCGGCGCGGCCTCGGCCTGACGACGGGCGACACGCCGAGGCAATCAATCTGTACCCATCTGGGCTCGTAAAATGCCAGGTCAAGCCGGGTTGTGCGATAGCACACCCGGCTTTGGCGTTGTTGGCCACCTGAGAATCGGCGGATCTATGTGACAGCAGCCACAGCGGTGTGATACCTCTATATGAGCATTAGGCATATGCCTATTAGAAATATGAACAGCCCCGGAGGACCACGATGACCGTGACCATCGAAAGCCCGCTCGCACCCGCCCCCAAGGCCGCCGCGGAGACCCCGAGCGCCGTCATCGACCGGGTCTCTCTCGTGCTGGACGCGTTCGACGGTCCGGGACGGCTGACTCTGGCCCAGATCGTGCGACGCACCGGGCTGCCGCGCTCGTCCGCGCACCGGATGCTCGAGCGGCTGGTGCAGCTGCGCTGGCTACGCCGCTCCGGCCGTGACTACGAGCTGGGGATGCGGCTGGTCGAGCTCGGCTCGCTGGCCGTCCATCAGGACCGGCTGCACAAGGCCGCCATTCCGATGCTGCACGAACTGCACGCCGCCACCGGCCTTGTGGTCCACCTGGCCGTGTTGGAGGGTTCGGATGTGGTGTACATGGAAAAAGTCGGCAACCGCCTGACCGCCGCCATCCCGACTCGGGTCGGCGGACGCCAGCCCGCGCATTGCGCCGCCGTCGGCAAGGCGATGCTGGCCTTCGCCGGTGAGCCGGACCTCGACACCGCGGCCGCCGCAACCCTCCCCCGACGGACCAAGTACTCGATCTCCACGCCTGCACAGTTGCGCGCCGAACTGGCCAAGGTGCGCTCACACGGTGTCGCCTTCGATCGCGAGGAGTCGGTGCCGGGATTCGGCTGTGTAGCAGCCCCTATCGGCGACCCGGGCGAGGCTGTCGCCGCGGTATCGGTTTGTGGGCCCATGAGTCAGATGAAGTTCGACCAGCACCTCGTGGCACCGGTGCGGATGGCGGCCATGGGTATCTGGCGCGCCGTCGAGGGTGGCCAGAGGCGGGTGGCCCCGACCCTGCAGCAGATGCGTCCCTTGCGCGGCGGCCCGATCAACCACCCGGCGGCGCGCAACTCCAGCCTGCGGCCGGTATGAGCGACGCTTGCGGAGCGAATCGACGAGCCATGAGTGAGACCCTCGACCCTCAGATCGCTGCCATGATCGAGGCACTGGATGGCGGGTTCCCGCCGGTGCACACCATGACCGGTGACCAGGCCCGCGCCGCTATCCGGTCGCGGATGGTGGCGGTGGCCGATCCCGAGCCGGTGGCCTCGGTCGAGGACCTCGAGATCCCGGGGCCCGACGGCCCGGTGACCGTGCGTATCTACCGGCCCGAGGCAGCAGTCGGCACGGCTGCGCCGACCCTGGTGTACGCCCATGGCGGCGGTTGGGTGTTCTGTGATCTGGACAGCCACG
>DATEOS010000152.1:0-3125 GCA_035273815.1 Candidatus Limnocylindria bacterium | reverse complement strand
AGGACGTCCATCGTGTGACCGCTGGCGGCAACGACATGATCGTCGTCGATGAGATAGAGCGCGGGAAAGCCCTTCGCCTCGAACGCGGTGACGATCTGGTCCGACTGCGTCGCGGAGACGACCACCGCCGACGGCGTCAGCTTGGCGATCATGTCAGACGACGCGGCGGCCTCACCGACGACGACGGCCGTCACGGACACGCCGGTACCGGCCACCGTGGCCGCGTACGCGGCGAACTCCGGCACCCGCTCCATGCAGGGCGCGCAGGTCGGTGAGAAGAACCCGATGACGTCGCCCCGCGTCAGGGTGTCCCGGGTGACCGTCCGGCCGTCGAGCGCGGTCGCGGTGAACGCACCGATGACGGTGCCTGGCTTGGCGACGCCTTCACTCTGGCCCTGCCCGCCGTTGAGCTTGTTGAGCGCGTTCGCATGATCCACGAGCTGGCGCAGGACGCCGAGAAGCAGAATGAGGTTGAGCAGTCCGATGGCACCGACCACGGCCAGGCCGAGCGTGTAGAGCATGCGATCCTCCACGTAGGAAAGAGACTGACCAAGCCTTGCGATGGCCGTCACCAACGACCCACCAATCGATCACCACTGAGAAAGTCGCTCAACCGGCCCGATCCGCGGCGCGGAACCGCCAGATGACGACGCCGAGCAGGTCGCGCGGCCGGACGAGGCCGAAATGCCGCGAGTCGTGGCTGGTGGCGCGGTTGTCTCCGATGACCAGGAGCCGCTGGTGCGGGATTCGCTCGCGAACCACCGCGTCGCCGGCGGCCGCCCGGCCGCGTTCGGCTTCCGGACGGAACTCGGCCGTCAACTCGTCGCCCGCGACGGCGACCGCGCGTTTGATTACCCAGTCCCCGTCGGCGATCCGTCGGCCCGCGGCGGCAGGTCGGACCGCATCCCCAGGATGGTGCAGCACCACCACGTGGCCGACGCGGACCGACTCGATGGGAGCCCGGCGAACCAACACCCGGTCCCCGTTCCGCAGCGTCGGCAGCATGCTGGTCCCGGTCACTGTCACCACGACCAGGCGGCAGCGGACCCACCACAGCCCCAGCACCACGCCGGCCGTTGCCAGCGAGCCCCACAACGCAGTCATCCGGCCCGCTCCACCGGCTCCAGCGCGCCCGCACCCAGATAGCCGCCAGCCTGCAGGCTGAACATTTCGTGGTAGAGGTTGCCCTGCGCCATGAGTTCCAGGTGGTCACCCAGTTCCGTGATCCGGCCGTTGTCGAGTACCGCGATCAGGTTGGCCTGCCGCGCGGTCGAAAGCCGGTGCGAGATGCACACGGTGGTTCCCTCTCCGTCGCGGCCCAACTCGGCGTAGAGGTTCGCCTCGCTGATCGCGTCAAGCCCGGAGCTGGGCTCGTCGAGGATCAGCAGGTCCCGCCGGCCGCGCAGCAGGGCCCGTGCCAGTGCCAGCCGTTGCCATTGCCCGCCGGAGAGGATCACCCCACTCGCCGGATCCCCCGCCTGCCGGGCGCTCATGAACAACCGGGTGAGCAGAGTGTCGTATCCGTGCACGAGGGAGGCGATGCTGTCGTGGCAACCCATCCGACGGGCCGCCTGCTCGATCGCGGCCCGGTCTTCGAGGCGGCCTATGTCGCCGAGCGCGATGTTTTCCCGGGCGGTCAGGTCGTAGTGCATGAAGTCCTGGAACACCACGCTGATTCTGTCCCGGAGTTCGGCCGGGTCGAACTGCGTCAGGTCGGTTCCGTCCCAGAGGATCTGGCCCCGGGTCGGATCGTAGAATCGGCACAGGAGCTTGACCAGAGTGCTCTTGCCGGAACCGTTGCGACCCACCAGGGCCAGGGAAGCGCCGGCCGGGATGCGGAGGTTGACGCCGCGCAGGATCCATTGATGCTCGGGCGAGTACCGGAACCAGACGTCCCGAAGCTCGATCGCGTCCCGCAATGCACCGGCCGGCCGCGGGGCCGCCGTCAACCGCAGGTCCGGCCCGACGTCGACGACCGCCTGGAAGTGCTCGAAGACCACGAGATCCTCATAGGTTCGGGCCAGGCTGGAGGAGAGCGAGATGACCGCGGACTGCGCGCCGGCGAGTGCCGCGATGAACATCGCCACGTCTCCCAGGGTGGCGGTGCCGTGCAGGGCGGCTGACACAATCCAGTAGAGCCCCGCCCCGGCGGCCCCGGCGGCCAGGATGCCCAGGCCGGACTGCGTGGCGATTTCGACGTCGTCCCGCCGCTGCCGCATCGCGTTGATCCGCAGCCGCTCGCCCCGCATCCGGCGGCGCAGATACTCCCCGATTCCGAACAGCCGAACCTCCTTCGCGGCGCTGAGGCTGGTGATCAGGCCGGCGAAGAAGAACTCCCGCCGCTCGACCGGCCCGAGATCCCACAACAACGCGGCGCGACGTCGGGCGAGCAGGAACTCCGCGACCGCCACCGGGACCGCGGAGCCGGCGAGGAACAGCGCGGTCACCAGATTGATCAACGCCAGCGAGTAGAGCAGGCCGGCCGCGGTGAGCAGCCCACCGACGATCTGGATCCCCCCGGCCACGACCCTGCTCGAGGTTGGTCCGGCCGACCCCTGGGCGTACCTCAGATGGTCCTGGAACTGGGGATCCTCGAACCGGCCCAGGCCGGGCAGTCGGTTCACGGCGCGATACAGGATGTCCTGCGCATACAGCGTGGCGCGGTACTCACAGCGCCGGTCCAGGAAGCGCGAGACGTGCGGCGCGATGGCCATACCAGCGCTGGCCACCACCAGACCGGCCATGGCGGTCAGTGCCGACGGCGCGCCGTGGCCAAGGCGATCGATGAGCAGCTTGGTCAGCCAGGCGACACCGATCGGCACCAGCGCGGACATTGCCCCGACGCCGATCTGCAGCACCAGCAGCAGTGGCGCCGACCGCCACGCGATGGTCATGATCGGCACGATCCGTCGCAGGTGCGGTAGGTTCACGCGCTACACGGCTCAGCTCGCTTTCCGTGGACCACGCCGCGCATCCCGCTCGCCGGCGTCGTGCGGCGTTGGGTTCCGGACCGCTCGGATCCGGAACCCAACCTGAGTGCTACCTAGAAGCAGGTAGTCGACCGGCAGTTCTGGTTGCAGCAGCACCAGTGGCCAAATCCACTGGACCAGCAATAGCCTGGGTCG
>DATEOS010000151.1:0-12346 GCA_035273815.1 Candidatus Limnocylindria bacterium | reverse complement strand
CGTTCGCCGTGACCTCATCCGATGCGGGGACGCTTGGGCAATACATGATCCCGGGCATCATTCCCGGCACCTGGAACATCCGCGAGGAATCGCAGGCCGGTTGGGTCTGCAGCTTCCCGAACGCGGGCACCGAAACGACGCCAGTCACCAGCACTGCATGCCTCTACAACGAGACCTTCGCCGAAGGCGCAGACCTGACGGGCAACGACTTCGGGAACTGGGCGACCGCCACCAAGGAAGGTCGCAAGTTCAACGACCTCAATGGCGATGGCGACGACGAGGCTGGGACGGACCCGGGCCTCGGCGGATGGGTGATCAACGCGTATAAGGACGCCGATCTCGATGGCGTCCTGAGCAACGCCGAGTTCGTCGCCGGAGCTGCCGGCACCGATACCACTGATGCCGGCACCGGCGCCTACAGCATCGCGGGCCTCGCTCCGGGCAAGTATGTGGTGTGTGAGGTACTGCAGCCCGACTGGGTCCAGACCTTCCCAACCGGTGCCGATGACTGCACCGGGTCCACGACGCTGGGCCAGGATGGCCATCCGATCACGCTCACCTCCGGCCAGACGGACACCGGCAACCACTTCGGCAACTTCCAGCTGATCGACAAGACCGGCTCCAAGTTCGTCGACGACGAGGGCGACGGCTCGATCAGCGGTGACAGCAAGTACACCGCCGGGTGGACCATCAACCTCTACAAGGACGACGGCGACGGCGTGCCGGATGCCGGCGACACCAAGACCACCACCACCACCAACGCCACCGGCGACTACGCCTTCAACAACCTGGGTCCGGGCACCTACTTCGTCTGCGAGGACGACAGCAACGCCGACTGGAGCCAGACCTTCCCGAACGCGGTGGCCGGTGAGGTGATCGACTCCTGCGACGACGTCGGCGACGCCGCCTTCGGCTACAAGTTCACGACCAGTTCCGGCACCAACGAGACCGGCAACCACTTCGGCAACTTCCAGCTGATCGACAAGACCGGCTTCAAGTTCAATGACAACGACATGGACGGGGTTTTTGAGCCCGCTCCAAGCCCACAGAACGACACGAAGCTCACGGGCTGGACCATTGAGCTCTGGAAGCTGGTTTCAGGCACATGGCAGTGGGTCGCAAGCGACATCACTGACGCGACCGGGTACTCCTTCGTCAACCTCGGCCCCGGCACCTATGCCGTGTGCGAGGTCATCCAGGCGAACTGGACGCAGTCGTACCCGGTTTCGAGCGTGCCGCTCGGTGAAACGCTGTTCGACTGCACGACCTTGACACCGAACTCGGGTGGCGCCTTCGCGCCGCAGGGGTTCCAGTTCACGACCAGCTCCGGAGTCGACCAGACGCAGAACAACTTCGGAAACTTCCTTGTCCCGCCTGGGTGCACGCTCACCCAGGGCTACTGGAAGACGCACTCGATCTACGGCCCGGCAGCGCACCCGGACGACACCTGGGATCTGATCACGGCCGCCATGACCGGCGCGCCGGGAGCCGATCTGGGTCCGGACACGCAGTTCTTCGACAGCGGGCAAACGTGGCTCGAGGTCTTCCAGACGAGTCCGAGGGGTGGCAACGCCTGGTACATCCTGGCCCACCAGTACATGGCCGCCGTGCTCAATCAGCTGAACGGTGCGGGAGACGTGCCCGGGCTGGCGGCGAACCTGGCTGACGCCGCCACCCTGCTCGACTTCTACGATGCCCAGAAGAACATCCCGAAGACCGGGAGCAGTGTTCTGACCAGCACGAATGATCGCGCCGAGGCGATCGCCATCGCCGGATTCCTGGCGAGCTACAACGAAGGCCAGCTGGGCGTGCCGCACTGCGGTGAGGCAGGCTTCGCCGGCGTTGGCTTGAGCCTGAACCTCGTCTGGCCGCTCGCGCTGCCGCCGGTCGCCGGGGCAATCATGCGACGGCGGCGCCGCCTGGCGGTGTAGGGGCGCCGTCAATGCGAAGGGCCCGGCTCCGGCCGGGCCCTTCGGCTGTCCAGTCCGAGACTCGTAACCCGGCCCCTATACTCCCGGCCATGCTGATCCTTGGTCTCATCCTGTTCGGAATGCTCATCGGTGCGGGGGCGCAGTTGATCCTCGGTCGCTACCGCGGGCAGGTCAACTGGGGCATGGCCCTCGTCTCCGGCCTCGTGGGCTCGTTCGTGGGCGGTCTCATCTTCAGCTTTGCCCGGGGGGACGGGCTGGAGCTGCGGCCTAGCGGCATCATCGGATCCCTGGTCGGCGCCGTCATCGTGACGGCCCTGTGGCGCTGGTGGGCCAGCCGCTCCGCCTGATCATGGTGTAACCGCCGCCGATATACCTCCCGGCAGGAGCACGGAGAGATCCGAGCACCAGGAGGTTGGAGGCTATGTCGGAGCAGAGCCTGTATGAGCGGCTGGGTGGCGTCTTCGCCATCGCGGCCGTGGTTGACCACTTCAGTGACGCCGTCGTCAAGAACCCCATCGTCGGCCAGGATTCGCAGAACCCCGCCCTGCGCGAGTGGCACACCCAGCAGCTCGGCCGGCTGCCGGGCCTGAAGTTCATGCGGACCCTCTGGGTCTGCAAGGTGGCCGGTGGCCCGTTCACCTACATCGGCACGCGCCCCGGGCGGGATGAGGTGAGCCTGGAAGAGGCGCACCGGCGCCTCCGCATCTCGCCCGACGAGTTCGACGAGGTGGCCGCCGAGCTTGGTCGCACGCTCGACACCGTTGGTGTGCCCGCCCAGGAGAAGGGCGAGGTGCTCGCGGCGTTTGCCGCGCACAAGGGCGAGGTCACCGAGGGCTTCCTGGTGGCCGCCGGCCACTGAATTGGCTAGGGTCCGGTCATGCCGGACCCAGCCCCGCCATCCGTCTTGCGGATCGTCGCCATGGCGGCGCCCGCAGCCGCGGCGATCGCCGTCTTCGGCGTCCTGTATGGCGCGGCCGCGCGCCCGCTCATCGGTCCCGAGCTGACGATGATCTCATCGATCATCGTCTTCTCCGGGGCCACCCAGTTCACGACCATCGGCCTCGTGGCCGCCGGCGCCGGGGGAGCGGCGATCCTTGCCACGGTTGCGCTCCTCAACGTGCGGCACCTGCTGATGGGCGCCGTCATTCGCTCGTCCCTGGGCCCCTCGCGCCTGAAGCGGGCACTGCTCGCCTGGTTCCTTCTCGACGAGAGCTTCGGCTTCACCATGGTGGCGGCCAACCGGATGTCGCCCGGTCCGGGGCGGATCAACCTCGCCGAACGCACCCTGCTGGTCACCGGAGTGTGCTGCTACGGGGCGTGGCTGGCCGGAACCGCACTCGGCATCCTGGGGGCCGGCGTCCAGGGGCTGGAGGAGATATCCGCCGCCCTCTTTCCGGTGCTGTTCATCGCCTTGGCAGCGCTCACGGCGCGGACGCTGAGCCTGGCGGCGCGGGCACTGATGGCCGCGGGCATCACGGCCGTGATGGCCTTCACCGTGCCGGACTGGAGCGCCCTGGCCCCGGTCGTGTCCGGCCTGCTGGTGGCCATCCCGAACGACCCCAAGGCACGGTTGGACCGATGACGCCGCTGCTGATGGGCGCCGTGGCCGCCATCACCTACGGCAGCCGGCTCGCGGCCATGGCCGTGCTGCCCAGGCCATCGGGCCGCATCGAGACGGTCCTGGAGCGGGTGGTGCCGGCCATCTTCGCCAGCATCGCCACCCTGTCGCTGATCACCGAGCAGCCGGGCCTCGTGGAGGCTCCAATCCTGCTGGCTGCGGCCGGGGCCCTGCTGGCCGCGCCCCGTCGTTCCTTCGCCCTGTGCCTGGTGGCCGGACTGGCCGGCTACTTCATCGGCGAACTCGTCTACTAGGCGAGCCGCGGCTCTCAGCCCTCGATGGTGCCGACCATGACCGGGTCGCTGGTCGGCGCATCGACGCGCTCCGTTTCTACCGTGACGGCGAACGTCTGGAAGCCGGCCAGGTCGTCCTCCACCGGCACGACCGCCACCGCCGCGTTGGTCGGCTCAAAGGTGCCAGCGGCCACCGGCGTGCCATCCGGGCCAATCAGCCAGAGCTCGTAGAGCTGGTTCGGATCCAGCGCATTGACGTCCGTCACCACGAACTTCGCACCGCTGCCGGGCGTGTCGACCAGGTATCCGCGACCGGCATCGCCGTCAACCCGGTGGGCGGCCTGGCCGCTGGAGATCGCCTGCGCCACCTCGTCCAGCGCTTGCTGCTGTTCGGTCAGCTGTGAGGAAAGCGACAGGCCCCAGATCCCGACCGCGATCAGCGCCACGACCGCGGCCACCGCCAATGGGCGGGCCACGTTCGGGGACAGCCAGTCCAGCCAACCGCGGCGCGCGGGTCCTGGTTCCTCGGTCGGCGCGACCGGCGCCAGCAGCTCGGCGCGATCCTGCGGCACCGCCGCCACGGTCGCCATCAGGCGGTCGCGCAGGCCGGCCGACGGCTGGATCGGCTCGAGGCTGGCGGCCATGGCCGCATCGGCCCCCAGCAGGGAGTGGAGCTCGGCATGCGGCTCCGGGCAGGTGGCCAGATGCTCGCGCGCGGCGCGCAGCTCGTCAGCGTCCACCGCGCCAAGGGCCAGCGGCCCGGTCAGGGCGTCGACCTCGGCACAGACATACCGCAGCGTCATCGGTCCAGCTGCTCCATCGGAAGCCGATCGGGGAGGGCGGTGACCGGCGCCGCATCGGTCAGTGCCAGGCTGTCGCGTAGCTTGGCCAGGGCCAGCCGCAGGCGGCCGCTGGCGGTGCCCTGCGGCACGCCGGTGAGGACGGCAATTTCCCGATAGGTGCGCCCGCCGAAGTAAGCGAGCTCAATGGCCTGCCGCTGTTCCTGTGGCAGCTCCGCCAGCGCGTCACGCAGCTGCGAAGCCGATCTGCGGCGGACCGCCTCCTCCCACGTCGGGTTGGGCCCCGTACGCAGCAGCGACTGCTCATCCGCCTCGCCGACCTCGATGCTGGGCCGCGCAGCGCGCAGCCGATCAATGGCGCGATTCCGAACGATCGTCAGCAGCCACGAGCGTAGGCTGCCGCGTCCTGGATCGAAGCGCTCGATCTTCTGCCACGCCGCCACGAATGCATCGTGCACCAGGTCCTCCGCCAGGTCCCGATCCGACACGACACGCACGGCGACCGCCATCGCGACCGGCGCGTAGCGGTCGTACAGCGTGCCGAGCGCCTCGCGGTCACCGGACCGGAGTCGTTCCGCCAGGAGCTGGTCCTCGGGTGCGTGCGCGGAATCAGTCATGACAAGGCTCGCAACCGTCGACGGTCGCTCCCGAGACTGGAACGTGGATGGGCAGTCCGCGTATCACTCCTCGAAGAGGATATCGGTCAGATCCAGCACCAACCAGCCGGCGGTGGGCCGGAGCTGATCTCCGAGTCAGGCAGCTCCATGGTCGGCGCGCCCGGGCGTGCGCAGTCGGTGAGCCACATGCGAGCGCGCCATGCGTCGGGCGAGACCGGCAGAGCCGTGAGCAGCGGGAAGAAGAAGGCGAGCAGCGCGACGCTGGCCACCGCGAATGCCGCGACCGCCGTCCGTCCCGCAACCGAGCGCCAGGCCAGCGCGGCCAGCACGCCCAGTCCGGCATAGAGGAACGGGATGGTCGGCAGGACGTACCACAGGAAGACCTGGCTGCGGTCGCCCTGCAACGCCAGCCAGGGCAGGTAGGTGGCGATCGATGCCACGACCACCACGGCCGCGGGGCCTGCCACGCGCCAGCTTCCACGCGCCCAGAGCACCGCCAACACCACCAGTCCCACCAGGCCGGCCGCCCACGTCAACGGATTGCCGATGGCCAGGATCTCGCGGTAGCCGTCGCTGGCATTGAAGTAGTAGGCGACCGGCCGCTTCAACAGCAGCCAGGACCACGGCGGCGACTCGTATGGGTGGCTGCCCTCCAGGGTCGTGTGGAAGGTGAGCATCGCCTGCTGGTGATCCCAGATGCCGCGCCAGACGGTGCCTTCCTGCCATGGCAGGCCGATGAGCTCGCCCGGCATCCGCCCGATGTAGGCGGCCAGGTAGACCACCACCGGCACCACCCCCAGCAGGACCACGCTGCGCGGCAGCTCCTCGCGGATGGCGAGCCACGATGCGCGGCTCCAGCTCCGCCGCGCCGCATCCGGCCCTGCGTTGCGCCGGGCGGCAACCTCCCAGGCGGCGGTCAGGCCGATCACCGCCAGGGCCACGTAGGCGCCGGACCACTTCACGGCCACGGCTGCGCCCAGCGCGATGCCGGCCAGCAACCGCCACGGGCGATGCAGGGTCAGGGCTGACAGGATCCCGGCCGGGCGCCGCTCCCAGTCCTGGGGCCGTGGCCGGTCACGGTCGTGCACCGCAAACACGATCGCCGCCACCACGAACAGGGTGACGAACACGTCCAGCATCCCGACCCGCGACTGAACGACGTGCAGGAAGTCGCCCGCCAGCAGGGCCGCGGCGGTGAAGGCGCCGAAGGTGCGGGCGTTCGGCGTGGCGCGGTGCAGCAGCTGCCAGGTCAGCAGGAAGAGGAGGGCCACCGTGATCGTGCCGGCCACGGCAGCCGAGATGCGCCAGCCGAATTCCTCGTAGCCGAACAGCTTGATGCCGGCCCCGATCATCCAGTTGCCCAGCGGTGGGTGGGCACGGCTGGCCAGCTGGTCGATGCCGCACTCCGGCGTGCCGATCACGTAGCGGCACGCATTGCGCGCATACCAGATCTCGTCGAACACGAAGCCTACCGGCCGGCTGAGGCCGGGCAGGCGCAGCGTGGCGGCCCCCGCGGTCACCGCCAGGAGCGCGATCCAGTCGAGGCGAGACCAGCCGGGCCGGCGGTCGATGTTCCTGTTCCTCCAGGCTCTGCTGCGCGCCCATGCTAGCCGCGCGCACAACCCTCCCCCGCGCCGCCTTGATCCGCCGCCGGGCTAGTCGACCAGGCCAGGTGCGACGAGCGGCGGCCGCGCACTGCCACCAATGCGCGCCATCTCCTGGCGGCAGCTGAGCGTCTTGGTCCGGTCACCGATGGGCTCCGCGAACCAGATCAGCGTCCGCCAGCTGTCGGAGATGCTGCCCAGCCGCTCGCGGGCGTACCGGTCTTCCGGGTGCAGCCAGGCATCGCCCGGGGCGAGGCCATGGCCGGGCACCAGCTGGAAGCCCAGGTGCAGCGTGCCGCAGGTGGCCACGACGCTCCAGGCGCCTTCCCACGACGACCGCGCCCGCTCGATGTGCCACCCCGGCAGGCGTCGCTCCACGTTGGCCATGACCTCGGCGCGCGCCTCGTTCGGGGCGATCGGCATCGGCGCCAGCAGCGCGGTGGCGAAGGCGACGGCCAGCAGCGCGATCGCGGCGGGAGCGGGCAGGCGCCATTGGCGTCGCCGGTGCGCGCTCGATTTCCGAGTCATCTGAGCGGTCCGCAAAGCAGGAACTGTGCCGCCCCTCTGCTAGACTCCGCCGAGGCCGCCGGCGCTGTCAAACGGCGGCTTCATGTGTCATCGGAGGACCGATGAACTACGAGCTCTTCATGGCCGAGGCCATCGCCGAAGCCCGCCGGGGAGGAGAAGAGGGAGAGGTACCGGTCGGTGCCGTCGCCGTGCTGGATGACGCCATGATCGCGCGCGATCATGACCGCACCACGCTCCAGCGCGACCCCACGGCCCACGCGGTGCTGCTGACCCTGCAGGGCACCGCCCGCAAGCTCGAGTCGCGCCGCCTGTCCGAGGTCACCATCTTCACCACCCACGAGCCGTGCGCCATGTGCGTCGGCGCCCTCATCGAGACCGAGGTCTTTGCCCTCGTCTATGCCGTGCCCGACGAGGAGCGCGGAGCGGCCGGCAGCGCCATCCAGCTGGCCCGCAGCAAGGCGATGCCACACCAGCTGTCCGTGGTCTCCGGCGTCCGCGAGGCGGAGGCCCGCAGGCTCGCGGCCGAGGCCCCGGCGAACGCCTGAGGTCCAGGTCGGCAGCCGGGAGATCGGTCCGTCCTCTGCTAGACTCGCCCGCGGAGAGGTGTCCGAGTGGTTTAAGGTGCCGCTCTCGAAAAGCGGTGTGCGATGAGCACCGTGGGTTCGAATCCCACCCTCTCCGCCACTTCCACCATCCGCCGCCCCCGCATCGTCGCGTCCGCGGAGAGGTCGCCTAGAGGCCTATGGCGCCGCACTGGAAATGCGGTTCGGGGCAACCCGTCGGGGGTTCGAATCCCCCCCTCTCCGCCACCCTTCGATTGACCGATGCCGAGCACGGCCCTACGATCGCCGCGGCCGTGCTAGGCGGGGAACTAGCGGTGCCCTGCACCCGCAATCCGCTACAGCGGGGCTGAATTCCCGGTCGAGGCCGTCGAGCCTCCGCCTCCCACGAAATCGCCCGACGTTGAAAGTCGGGTCCCACGCAGCGAAGGTCCGTGAACCCCGTCAGGTCCGGAAGGAAGCAGCGGTAAGCGACCGCCTTCGGGTGCCGTGGGGTGACCTGGCTGGAGCCGGGCGATCTTCGCGTGTGCGGGCGCTCGCGTTCGACACCGGGTGCACGGCCGTTTCACCCATCCTGCGGATCGCCGCCATCGCCTTCGCGGCGAGGCGGCGGTTCGGTGTACGGTAGCCGGACCATGTCGCCCACTCCCGCCGACCAGCATCGGGCGCTGTACCGCCGCTGGCGGGCGCAGCGTTTCGCCGAGGTGCTCGGCCAGGACCCAATCGTCGCCACCCTGCGCCGGGCGGTGGCCGCCGATCGCACCGCGCACGCCTACCTGTTCGTGGGACCGCGCGGCACCGGCAAGACCTCAACCGCCCGGATCCTGGCCAAGGCCATCAACTGCACCAATCGCGACGCGGACGGGGAGCCGTGCGACACCTGCCCGGCCTGCGTGGCCGTGCGCGAGGGTCGCGCCATGGACGTGATCGAGATCGACGCGGCCAGTCATGGCCTGGTCGAGGATGCCCGCGAGCTGGTGATGCGGGCGCTGACCGCGCCCGCCGAGCTGCGACGGCGGGTCTACATCATCGACGAGGTCCATATGCTCAGCGCGCACGCCTTCAATGCGCTGCTGAAGATGGTGGAGGAGCCGCCCGACCACGTCGTCTTCATCCTGGCCACCACCGACACGCACAAGGTGCCGGCCACCATCATCAGCCGCACCCAGCGCTTCGACTTCCGCCGGATCCCGGCGGATGCCATCGTCGGCAAGCTGACCCGCATCGTCACCGCCGAAGGCGCAGGTGCCGAGCCCGAGGCATTGGCCCTCATCGCCCGCCTGGCCGACGGCGGCATGCGCGACGCCGAATCGCTGCTCGACCAGGTGCTGGCGTACGCGGGCGACAGCATCACCCTCCAGGCGGTCCGCGAGGCGGTGGGCCTGGCGGACGACGCATCCATCACGGCACTGCTCAATGCCTACGTCGCCGGCGACGCGCCGGCCGCGCTGGACCAGATCGAGGCACTGGCCGATGGCGGCCGCGACATGGCCCAGGTCGCCAGCCAGGCCGCGGGCGAGGCGCGGCAGCTGCTGCTCCTAACCGCCGCCGACCCACCCGCCGCCCGCCGCCTGGCGACCATCCTGCGCACCCTGGCCAAGGCGGCCGGGGAGGAAGCGCAGGCGGGCCGTGCCCGCCTGGCGATGGAGCTGCTGGCGGTGGACCAGGCCTCGCCTGATGCACTGCCCGCCGGGGTGTCTGCGCCGGCGCGCGTCGTGACCGCCTGGCAGGCAGCGCCTCCGCCCCCGACCTCCGCGCCGATCGCCGCCGGGTCCCCTGGAGCCGAGGCCCCGGTCGCCGAGGTAGCGGTCGCTGAGGCCGTGGTTCCCGAGGCCGTGCCCGACCCACCGGCGACTGCCCCCGTCACGCCCTCGACCGTCCCCGCTGCACCGCCACCCGACGGGGTGGCCGGCATCCGTGCCCGCTGGGCCGAGGTCATCGCCAGCGCCAGCCCGGCCATCAAGCCGCTGCTCACCGAGTGCCGGCCAGTGGCGCTCGACGGTGCGCGGCTGACCCTTGCCTTCCCGGAGGAGCGCGGCTTCATGCGCGAAAAGGCGCGCACGCGCGCCGATGCCATCGAGCAGCTCTTGGCGACCGTGCTCGGCGGGAGCTGGGCCGTGGAGTGCATCGCCAGCAACGTCGAGCTGGAGCCGCTGAGCGTTCAACAGGCGGTGGCCGCGAATCCCGCCGATCCGGACGGGAAGGCGCTGCTCGAAGGGGTCCTGCGCATCACCGGTGGAGAGCTGGTCGATGCGCCGGAGGTCCATTGATCTCGTTTCCACGTCCACGCCGCCGGGGGCCGGCATCGCACCGCAGAGCTGAGAGGTATCCGTGAACATCGGTCAGATCGCCAAGATGGCGCAGCAGATGCAGGCGCAGATGGCGCAGGCGCAGGAGGAGCTCCGCGAGAAGACGTTGGAGGCCAGCGCCGGCGGGGGAGCGGTTCGCGTCGTCATCACCGGCGCCCAGGAAGTGCGCGCCATCGAGATCGATCCGGGTGCCGTGGACCCGGACGAGGTCGAGATGCTGCAGGACCTGATCCTGACCGCCGTCAACGATGCCATCGCCCGCAGCAAGGAGCTGGAGCGGGAGCGCATGGGCGCCATTGCCGGTGGGATGGGCATCCCCGGCATGCCGGGCATGGGCGGCTCGATTCCCGGCCTGCGCTGAGCGCGTGACCGGACTGATCGCGCCGGTGGCGCGGCTCATCGACGAGCTGAACCGCCTCCCCGGCGTTGGCCGCAAGACCGCCCAGCGACTCGCCTATCACGTCCTCCGCGCCCCGGCCGACGAGGCGCGCGCGTTGGCCGAGGCGCTCGTCGCCGTCAAGGAGCAGGTCGCCTACTGCTCCATCTGCTGCAACATCACCGATGTCGGCGTCGACCCCTGCGCCATCTGCGCCGATTTGCGCCGCGACGCTTCGCGCATCTGCGTCGTGGAGGAGCCGCTGGACGTGCTGGCCATCGAGCGGACCGGCGAATTCCGCGGTCGCTACCACGTCCTGCACGGCGCCATCAGCCCCATCGATGGCATCGGTCCGGAGCAGATCAAGGCGCGCGAGCTGATCGAACGAGCGGCGCAGGGCGGGGTGGCCGAGGTGATCCTGGCCACGAATCCGAACCTGGAGGGTGAGGCGACCGCCATGTACCTGGCCGACTTGCTGGCCCGCCACGTCCCGGTGGTGACGCGCATCGCGCGCGGCCTGCCGGTGGGCGGCGATCTCGAGTACGCCGATGACGTGACCCTGATCCGCTCGATCCAGGGTCGCCGCGAGGTCGAGCGCGCCTGAGAGGGGGAGTCAGCCCCGAGCGCCCAGCGCCGCCTCGATCTCGTCCAGGTGCTCACCGCGGTGCTCGCCGCGAGCAGGGCTGATGGGGCTGTCGGGATCGCCCGGCCAGAGTCGGTCCAGCGGGAGCTCCGCGGCTCTGGCGTCGGTCTCCTCCGCAGTTCGCAATGCCAACTCTGCCGCCACCCATGGCGCGAGCGCGTGGATCAGTGGCCGCATCGAGTCGTTGAGCCAGTCCCCATCGGGCTCCTGGTCGCCGGCAACCCATGGCTCGCCACGATCGATCTTCTCCGCGAGGGTCTGGAAGCGGAGGTCCCAGTAGGCCATGTGGCCAAGCACCGCAGCAACCGTCCAGTACTCGTTCACCGGCGTGCTCAGGGCTTCGTCGTCGAGGCGTTCGACAAGCGCTCGCAGCCGCTCGCGCTGGCGGTTGTTCCCCTCGACATAGGAGCGATCGTCGGCCATGTCAGACTCCCATTACGCGAGAAGCATGGTACCGACACGGGGACCCACGATGCCTGATCGCCTCACTCCGCATGCGATTGACGCTCGAAGTCGCGGCGTGTAAGATTCGAGATCGCGCCGGCAGCCAGCCGGCCTATTGCGACGCAAGTACGGCGGTCATCGTGACCGCGCCGCTTGCCGCAGGGGTTCCGATACGGAGGCCTCGAATCGAAGGAAGCCGATCTCGATCGGCGACTGACCTTAACAGCTGAAGAGTGACAGGAACCCACACGAGTCAGCGGGACAAAGTCTGAACTTGAACGGTGGTGGAGCCTTCGGGCAAGACCACTGTTTTTCTGTTTGGAGAGTTTGATCCTGGCTCAGGACAAACGCTGGCGGGGTGCGTGAGACATGCAAGTCGAACGGGGTTTCACGGGGCTTGCTCTGTGAAACCTAGTGGCGGACGGCTGAGTAACGCGTAGGTGACCTGCCCGGAAGTGGGGAATAACTGCCCGAAAGGGTGGCTAATACCGCATGTGGTCGTCGAATCAGTTCGCCGACTAAAGGAGTAATCCGCTTCCGGAGGGGCCTGCGTCCGATTAGCTAGTTGGTGAGGTAACGGCCCACCAAGGCGACGATCGGTAGCTGGTCTGAGAGGATGATCAGCCAGACTGGGACTGAGAACGGCCCAGACTCCTACGGGAGGCAGCAGTCGGGAATTTTGC
>DATEOS010000150.1:0-3607 GCA_035273815.1 Candidatus Limnocylindria bacterium | reverse complement strand
TGTACTCCTTCAAGGACATCCTGGTCCTCAAGATCGTGAAGCGGCTGCTGGACACCGGTATCTCGCTGCACAACATCCGCGTCGCGGTCGATCACCTGCGCCAGCGCGGTGTGCAGGACCTCGCCAACATCACCCTGTTCTCCGACGGCACCACCGTCTACGAGTGCACCTCCGCCGAAGAGGTCGTCGACCTGCTGCAGGGCGGTCAGGGCGTGTTCGGCATCGCGGTCTCGGGTGCCATGCGTGAGCTGACCGGTGCGATCGCCGACTTCCCGGGCGAGCGCGCCGACGGTGGCGAATCGATCGCCGCCCCGGAGGACGAGCTGGCGTCGCGGCGCAAGACCCGCGACCGCAAGATCGGCTGAGTTCGCACCGACAGCACTTCGAAGAGGCCGCCTACGGGCGGCTTTTTTCGTGCGCAAAGACCATTGCATTGGACACACTCCCGGGGCCGCGGCGCCGATGATCTTTGTCACAAGCGGCCGACTGCGGGCTGTCCACACCGCGCCGTCGGTCCCGACCCCTGGGGCGGCCACCGGTTTTCTCCTCGAATCGGGGCCGGTTACGCCGTTGCCAACCCAGTAGTCAAACGTAGCCGCGTTACGTCCGTGTCACGACGAAGTGTCTTCTGCTGCAGTTAAATTCGTGTTACGCAGCATCTGTTTGACAGATGCAGACGCTCGCTTTTGACTGTTTGACGCGGTCCAGTTGGTCTCGGACTCTTGATCCATCGCGTTGGCATCGGCGCCGGCGGCGGATCCAAGTTCCACCCGAAAACCGTTGGGCCATGAGAGGAAACGATGAAGTCACTGACGAGGGCGATCACGGTGTGTGGCGCGGCCGCCGCGCTGGTGTTGTCCGGCTGCTCCGATTCGGGCGAAAAGAACTCCGGTACAACGCCACTCATGCTCGCGGTGGAAACCAGCGCAGGCGATCCGCTTGCCGACATGCTGCTGGCCTTCGCCGAGGAGGTCGAGAACGAACTGGGTGACTCGGTCGACCTCACCGTGCAGACCGGCGGGGCGATCGGTGACGAGGAGGCGGTGCTGCAGGGGCTGCGGGCCGGCGCCATCGACGTCGCCGCGGTCAGCGGTTCGGTGGCCAACCTGGACCCGACCTTCACCATCATGGACATGCCGTTCCTGTTCACCGACCGCGACACCGTCTCGGAGTTCCTGGACGGGCCCTACGGTGATGAGCTGAGCGGATCCCTGGTCGAGACCGTCGGTGCCCGCGTCCTGAGCTTCGGCGAGAACGGTTTTCGGCAGATCACCAACAGCAAGCGCCCGATCGTCACCTCCGCCGATCTGGCCGGCCTGAAGATCCGGGTGCCGGGCAACCCGGCCCGCGTCGCGCTGTTCGAGGCGCTCGGCGCCGCCCCTACCCAGATCGACATCGGCGAGGCCTACCTGGCCCTGGACCAGGGTGTGCTGGACGGGCAGGAGAACCCGCTGAAGGTGATCGACGCCTTCTCCTTCTACGAGAAGCAGCCCTACCTGTCGCTGACCTCACACATCTACAGTCCCGTCTACCTGACGATCAACGAGGACACCTGGCAGGAACTCTCACCCGAGGTCCAGCAGGGTCTGGAGAAGGCGGCGGCCGCCGCCGCGGTCACCAGCCGCACCGCGGGCGCCGAAGCCGACGAACAGCTGCTGTCCAAGTTCGAGGCGGCCGGCGTGCAGGTCAACGAGGCCGATGTGAACCAGCTCAGCGCGGCGGTCGGCGGAGTGCGCGACGAGATCGCCGCGGGCATCCCCGGGGACTTCGCCGACCGCGTGCTCGCCGAGTACAACCAGTGAACGCCGCCGCGCCCTTGTCCCGGCCGCACCTGCCGCTCGGCGCACTGAACACCGCGACCCGGATCGGTCTGGTGTACATGGCCTCCAGCACGCTGATGGAAGCCGAGATGTACGCCATGGCCACCCCGTCGGCCACCGTGCACACCAGCCGCGTGACGCTGCCCAGTGTCACGGTGGACGGGATCGACGCGATGATGCGCTCGCCGGAACTGCGCACGGCCGTCGAACTGGTGGCCCAGGCCCCGCTCGATGTGCTGGTCTTCGGCGGCACCAGCGCCTCATTCCTGCACGGCACGGCGTGGGACCGGATGCTGGTCGGGCATTTCGAACAATGGAGCGGGCTGATCGGCCGGTGCACCACCACCTCGACCGCCGGCATCGCCGCGCTGAAGGCCGTCGAGGCCGGACCGATCAGCCTGATCACCCCCTACCGGCAGGAAGTGATCGACCGCGCGACACGGTTTTTCGGCGAGAACGGACACCCTGTGGTGGCCAGTGTCGGCCTGGGGATCACCAGCGACAAGGAACTGGCCGAGGTGCCGCTGGAACGTGTCTACGATCTCGCGGTCGAGACCGACATCGATGAGGCCTCCGCGGTGTTCATCAGCTGTACCAACTTCGCCAGTGTCGGCGCCATCGCGGCACTGGAGGCTGAGCTCGGTAAGCCGGTGATCAGCGCTGTGCAGGCCTCCTTCTGGTACGCCTTGGAGATCGCCGGCGTGCGCGCGGCGCGGCCCGGATTCGGCCGGCTGCTCGACGACCGGCTGGACCCTTCTGGGGCGGGTCGATGACCGCCGTGGACCCGCACCCGCCGCTCGCCGAGCCCGGTGAGGTCGCCATGGTGCTCGATTCCACCGCCGGGATGGATCCCGACCCGGCCACCCACAAGTTGATCGACCGGGTGCTGGAGCTGCTGTCGGCATCGACGCTGGCCGCCATCACCCTGATCCTGTTCGCCAACGCGGTGCTGCGGGCCGGGTTCGACTCCCCGCTGGGCTGGACCGAGGAGCTCGTCACCGGCCTGATGCTCTGGCTGACCATGCTGGGCTTCACGCTCGGTGTGCGTCGCCGCGAGTCGATCGCCATCCGGGCCTTCGTCGGCAGGCTGTCGGTCCGGGTACAGGTGTGGCTGCGGCTGTTCACCGATCTGCTCACCGCGGCGGTGCTGTTGCACTTGGCCTGGTTCGCCTATCTGTACGTGACGAAGTTCGGTGACGATCCGGTGCCGTACCTGCGGCTGCCCTCCGGCTTCTTCACCGCGGCGTTACCGGTCGGGGCGCTGGCCGCCGCGTTGATCGTGCTGTTCCAGTTGCCGGGCTGCCGGGCTGCGATCCTGCGCCAGATAGAAGAGGAGTAGTCGTGGTACTGGCCATCACCCTGGTCGTCATCGTCGGGTTGTTGCTGCTGGGCACCCCGCTGATCATCGCGATGGCGGGCGGCGTCGCGCTCTACGCGACGGTGGGCGGCTCCTGGATGCTGCAGTACCCGCAGCAGGTGACCGACGGGATGAGCAGCTTCGTGCTGCTGGCCATGCCGCTGTTCATCCTGGCCGGCGTGGTGATGAATGCCGGCGGCATCGCCGAGCGGGTATTCGCCTTCGCCAGGTCCCTTTTCGGGCCGTTGCCGGGCGGCCTGGCCCAGGTAGACGTGTCCACCAGCCTGTTCTTCGGGGGCATGGTCGGCACCTCGGTCGCCGACCTGGCGGGCACCGGATCCACCCTGATCCCGCAGATGCGAAAGCACGGCTACCCGGGCGCATATGCCGCAGCGGTGACCGCATCGTCCTCGGGTATCGGACCGCTGAT
>DATEOS010000149.1:0-3941 GCA_035273815.1 Candidatus Limnocylindria bacterium | reverse complement strand
CGAGCGACGGATCGGACATCGCCAACCCGGTGATATCGACCAGCCGGCGCGGGGTCATCACGTTGAGTTTCATCAGGTCGAGCAGCGTCGTCCCGCCCGCGAGCAGCGCCGCGGATGGGGACTCCCGCCCCGCGGCCATCGCGGCGGCGAGGTCGGCGGCGCGCTCGTAGCTACAGGGCCGCATCGCCGCCTCCCGCCGACTGGTCGGCCACCTGCCGGATGGCCGCGACGATGTTCGGGTACGCCGCGCAGCGGCAGATATTGCCGCTCATGAACTCGCGCAGTTCGTCGTCGTCCCCGGCGTGTCCTTCGGCGATACAGGCGATGGCAGACAGGATCTGCCCCGGCGTGCAGAACCCGCATTGCAGTGCGTCGTGGTCGATGAAGGCCTGTTGCAGCGGGTGGAGGACGCCATCGACGGCGATCCCCTCGATGGTTGTCACCGCTTTGCCTTCACACGCCACGGCCAGGGTGAGACAGGAGAGGATGCGTTGCCCATCCATCAGCACAGTGCAGGCGCCGCACTGCCCGTGGTCGCATCCCTTCTTGGCGCCGGTCAATCCCAACCGCTCCCGCAGCGCATCCAGCAGTGTCACCCGCGGCTCGAGCTCCAGCGAGTATTCGCGGCCATTGATGGCAAGGGTCACGGTGGGTGTCAGGGTGTCAGGGTGACGGGGTGTCAGGAGATCCCGGACGGGTGCGGTATCGCTTGGTCCATTCCCGGTCACGACACCTGCCCCATCAACTATCTCCATTCGATGCACCTCGTCTGGTTGCCGCCACGGGCCTGGTCGTCGTTGCCCCTGTCACCCTGACACCCATCACCCTGTCACCCTTATTACTGGCACACCCACTCCCGGCGCCGGCCGACCGACCACATCCAGGCCGCGGCGTTGGCGCTGGCGCGGGGGTCGAAGATGTCGTATTCGGCAAACGGGGTGCCGAGCCAGGTGCCCGGTTTGAACTGGAAGATGCCGTAACTCCCGCCCGGGCCGTTGACTGCCGTCGGCACCAGATCCGACTCGCAGCGGGCCACGCGCAGCATATCCTCACGCGGCTGCCCGTAGCGATCGGCGGCGTCGTAGATGATGGCGATGATCTCGCGCCGCCGCCAGGAGGAGGGGTCGCGGTCGGGTTCCACGGTCGTCGGCCGCAGCGCGGTCAGGTGCTTGCCGAGGACCCAGCCCGTCTCCCCGTCCCAGGTGACCTCCACGTAGCCGTCGCGATGCTCCCCGGTGAGGGAGACGCCCACGCGGCGCGGGATCACTCCCTGGATGGGGGCGTCCCGGCTCGGTCCCTGGCGCAGGTTGACGTCAGCACCGGTCACCACATCGCCCGCCCCACCGGGAACGTTGCGCTCCCGCTGCCGGCGTTCGCGCCGGGAGCCCCGTTCGCGCTGCTCCAGCGCGACGAAGTCCGGCGAGTCGATCGCCTCGCCGGCTGGCGCGCCGCCGGCGGAGAGGGGCTCAGTGGCCAGATCACCGGTCAGCACGTACCCCTCCAGCCGGCCGCGGCGGGCGCGATACCACCCATCCTCCGGCGTGCCATGAACGGTGACGACCGCCCCCTCCGGCAGCCGCAGCAACGGCTGGGCGCGGGATTCCGGCGCGGCGCGCAGCCGCGTTTCGGTAATGGCCGCGGCCGTCCTCGCCGGCACGCGCGCCAACACCGGTAGAGCCACCGCGCTCACCTCGAAGAGCAGGAGCAAGAGAAGCAGGGCACCATGCGATAGCCCGCGCTGACCACGTGGGCGGGATGATGCACCCGGGACGCGCCGCATGGATCGGTACGCCATCGCGGCGTCAGCCCCATCGCCACACGGCACGGCGCCGTTCGCCTGGTTGGAGGCGGACCCTCGGCATCACCTGCGCTCCACGCCGCCACGAAGCGGGATCTTTCGGCCGCGATGCGCCGAGGATACCACCGAGGGGTGACAGGGTGTCGGGGCTCTCTCCCTGACAGTTTTATCGCAGCCATCGAAATTCCCAGCCGATGGGCGTCTGGCGAAAGGGTAAGGCGGGCAGATGATCGTGATCGAGGGCGTGCAGACAGGCACGGCGCCCAAGGCGGAGCACACTGCGGTCGCGGCGATCCCGCCGATCGAAGCGGTGCCGCTGGCCGTTGCGGATCGCTTGCAGGCCCAGCCCATAGGCCCACCACAGCGCCAGATGCAGCGGCAGCAACAACCGCTCGATGCGCTCCAGGGCGGTGATCTTGCTGGCCTCCAGGCCGAAGCCACGGGTCTTTTCGTCCTGGTAGGTGGCCTCGGCGCGGACGCGCTGGCGGTACTCGCGCACCCGATCCGGGCCGGGCGGGCGGTCGGAGAACAGCACCCACGGCTCGTCGGCCCCGCTCGCCCAGTGGATGGTCAAGCAGCCGTCGCGCCACCCCGCGTCCTTGAAGATGGCGGCCGGTCCCGCGAAGCGCTGCCCCGGGCCGGTGGGCAGGTCCGCCAGACGCTGGACGGGTCCGGCGCCGAGGCGCACGCGGGTCGTTTCGCCCGCGCCAGCGCGCAAGCGCAGCACGATGTGCCAGCCCACGGCGCGGGCGGCATCGATGATGCCGGGTCCCACCAAGCCGCGATCGGCCAGCACCGTGACCGTCGTGCCCGCCGGGATCGCGGCGGCCACCGGGGCCAGCAGCGGCCCCAACACGTCGCGCCGCCGCTCCGGCCAGTCCGTCTGCTGGGGCATCACCCGCCAGGCCAACGGCAGCACCCGCCGCCGCACCACTACCCCCAGCACCAGGATCGTGGCCTCGTCGCGGTACGGGGTCGGGTCGAAGACGAGGACCAGTTCCCGCTGGCCCAGGCTGGCCAGCAAGATCGGCAGCAGCGGCTGCCACAGCGTCGCCACGTCCACCCCCGGATTGGTCACAAAGCGCTGCAAGCGCCGCTCCGTGCTCGGATCGGTGGCCCCCAGCGGCAGCGCCGCGGCCACTTTACCCAGGGTCACCGCGTTGGCCCACACGATCCCCGCCGCAAACAGCGCCATGACCCGCACCCGCGTCACCCGCGCCGCCGGCAACACCGCTTCGACCTGCCGCGTCCACACATGCAACAATCGTCCTCGGCTCGACACGGGGCACCTCCGCTGCGTTCTGCCGGATTTCAAGCACCCAGCAGTGTCGCATCAGAACCTCGTGTCGGCCTCATCGGCCCAAACTGTCAGGGACAGAGCCCCGTCACCCCGTCACCCTCACAACTGCAACAGCACCAGCCCCGCGATAGTCATGTAGATGAGCAGACCAGTCGCGTCGACGAGCGTCGTGATCAGCGGCGCGGAGACGACGGCCGGATCGACGCCGAGCCGCTCCAGCACCAGCGGCAAGACGGCGGCCACGGTTGCCGACCAGAGCGCCACCAACATGATGGTGACCCCGACGACGATCCCGATCTGAAACCCCTCCGGGAAGCCGACGCGGATGTACCCGACCAGACCCATGATGAACCCGACCGATAACCCGACGGCCATCTCCTTGGCCAACACCCACCAGACGTCGCTGAGTCGGACCTCCCCTACTCCGATGGCGCGCACGAGCGTCGTCACCGTCTGGCTGCCGACATTGCCGCCGATGCCGATGATGAGCGGAATGTAGGGAATGAGCGCGGGAGTCCCTCGCAGCCGATCCGAGTAATGTTCCAGCACCTGACTGGTCAGTAACCCGGCCAGGAAGAGAAAAAGCAACCAGCCGATACGCCGCCGCACCAGCAACCCGGCGCTGGCGAAGCGGTACGGCATGTCCAACGGCTGCGAACCGCCGATGCGCTCGAAATCTTCGGTCGTCTCTTCTTCGATGACGTCGGCCACGTCGTCCTGGGTGATGATGCCCAGCAGGCGGTCGTCGTCGTCCACCACCGGCAGGGCGAGCAGATTCATATCGACCAGCAGGTGGGCCGCCGTCTCCTGGTCGGCATCGGCCTTGACCCGGATCGGGTCGGA
>DATEOS010000148.1:0-13827 GCA_035273815.1 Candidatus Limnocylindria bacterium | reverse complement strand
TGGCGAGCCGCGTGTGTCGCAAGCGGGATGAAGGCCTCACAGAGCACATACTACCAACTGGTAGTATCCCCGGCGCGGGTTTGGTTCAGTCGATCGGTTCGGTCGTCAGCCGGTGCGCGCGCGGGCGTCGCTGGTCAGGCGCGTCAGCCCATCGGCGGCCGCGGCCTCGATCTGCGCCAGCGCCGCCTTCACCTCTGCCTCGTCGCCGATGCCGTCCATGAACCGCTGGTAGGCCTGCTCGAAGGCCCGGCTGGCCCGCCGGTGCGCGCGGCGACCCGACACGGTGAGGCTCAGCACCCGGGAGCGGCTGTCCTGCGGGTTTGGCCGCTCATCCAGGTGGCCGCGCTCGCGCATGGCGCGGATGTAGTGGGACAGCGTGGTCGGCGGCATGCCCACCGTGGCGGCGATCTCCGTGGGGCTGATCGGCTCGAATTCGAACAGCGCGCTGTAGACCGCGTACTCATCCGGCTTGAGGCCGGCGTCCTCCATGGCGGCCGTGAGCAGCGAACGCACGCGCTGGTTGGCGGCGAACAGGTCGAACAGCAGGGACGAGCGCTTGCGTCGGTCGGCCACGCTCGGATGATACGTCGCGCCCCGGGCTCCGCCGCTGCTACCCTTCCGCCGTGCCCGACTCTGCCGAACCGCTGAGCGCTCGCGACGCATCCACGGCGACGGACCTGAGGGAGCGATTCGCCTTCCTGCCGGAGATCGTTGCCGACATGGAACGGCAGGTGCCGTATGCCTCCGCCATGATGCGAAGCCGGAGCGGCCTGCGGCTCAGCCTGCGCGATGCCGAGCAGAGCGTCGAGCGCCTGGATCCGCAGGAAGGCATCGTGCTGACCGCCTCGAACGGGTACGGGCTCGAGGAGGCGGCCACCGACGAGACCGATGCCGGAGCCGTCCGTCGCCTGGCCGACGCCCTGGTCGAGCGCGCGTTGGCCTACCGGCCCCCGGATGGCCAGCCGCCGCTGGAGATCGCTGGCGACGGTGCGGTGTCGGGCGACTTCGCCACGCCCATGGAGCAGGATCCGGCCGACCTGCCGCTGGCCGACAAGGTCACGCGTTTCGACGATCTGCGTCGCTCGCTGCGGGACAAGGACCAGCGCACGGTGCAGGCCATCTGCCAGTACAACGACCAGGAGATCCAGCAGGTCTTCGCCCAGCGCGGCGGCCTGAGCACGCAGCAGATCCGGCGCATCACGCTGGCGCTGATCCCGTTCCTTTCCGACGGCGTGCGACAGGAGTACTCGTACCTGGCGCGCACCGGCACCGGAGGGTTGGAGCGGATCGAGATGCCGGATGAGGCGCTCACCCGGGTGTCCGAGGAGGCGGCAGCCATGCTCGGCGCCGTGCCTGTTCCGCCCGGCACCTACGACGTGGTGACCGACACCGTCACCACCGGCGTGATCGCCCACGAGGCGTTCGGCCACGGGATGGAAACAGACATGTTCCTGAAGGAGCGGGCGCGCGCCGCCGACTACATCGGCAAGCGGGTCGGGTCCGACCTGGTGAATATCGTGGACGACCCGAGCATGGCCGGCGCCTATGGCAGCTACTTCGTCGACGACGAGGGGCGCGAGGCCGGCCCGACGCAGATCATCCGCGACGGCATCCTGCAGGGGGGCCTGACCGACCTTTACTCGGCCAGCCGCCTCGGCATCAGTCGCACCGCCAACGGCCGGCGCGAGAGCGTGCACCGCAAGGCGTACGCGCGCATGTCGAACACCTTCTTCACGTCGGGCTCCAGCACGCGCGAGGAGCTGCTGGAGAGCCTGGACGACGGCGTCCTGCTGCGACAGACGCTGAACGGGATGGAGGACCCCAAGGGCTGGGGCATCCAGATCTGGGCCCTCTTCGCGGTCGAGTACAAGCACGGCAAGCCCACCGGGCGGATCTTCTCGCCGGTGGCGATCACGGGCTATGTGCCGGACGTGCTGGCCGACGTCTCCATGGTCTCCGACGACTTCCAGCTCGACGGCGGCACGTGCGGCAAGGGCTGGAAGGAGCTGGTGCCGGTCACCTCGGGCGGTCCCCACCTCCGCACCCGCTGCCGGCTGGCCTGAGCATGGACCAGCGCCTGACCGATGCGCTGGAGCGCCATCCGGCCGTCCACGACTGGACCGCCCGCCGGCAGGTTGGCCGCGGCGCCCAGATCTACCTCGTGGGCAACCAGATCGAGAACGTCCGCCAGATCGAGCGCGAGTCGTACGAGGTGGAGCTGTTCAACGACCACCAGGCCGATGGCGAACCCAGCCGCGGGGCGGCCAAGGTGCCGGTCTCGCGCGCCGACCTCGAACGGCTGCCGGAGGTGCTCGAGACGGCCACCACCATGGCCAGCCTGGTCAACAACCCGCCGTGGTCCCTGCCAGAGCCGCACGACATGCCGGAGGTGGAGCTGGCCGACGCCTCGCTGACCTCGGTTGACGGCGCGCTGGCCGCGGCCCGCGAGGCGGCGGACCAGATCCGTGCGTTGGCGGCCAACGAGGCGGCCAATGACGTGCGCCTGTCGGCGGCCGAGCTGTTCGTGACCACGATCGAGGAGGAGCTCCAGAACAGCCGGGGCCTGACCGGCATGTCTGTTTCCACCCACCTGCTGCTCGAGATCACCCTGCTGGCCCGGCGCGGCGGCGAGGAAGCGGAGTACTTCCGCCAGGCGACGGCGCGGCGCATGGCCGACCTGCGCGTCGACGAGACGGTCAGCGAGGGCTCGCGCATGGCGCGCGACAAGCTGCGGGCCACCGCTCCCCGGACGCGGGTCGGGCCGGTGGTGATGAGCGGCGAGGCCCTGGTCCAGGTGTTCGGCAACAACGCGGTGAGCGAAATCGGCGCGCTGCTGAACCAGGCATCGGCGGCGTTCGCCTACACCAAGATCTCGCGCCTGGAGGTCGGCCGCCCGATCTGGGGCGACCGTGAGCCGACCGGCGACCTGATCACGGTCCGTGCCAACGCGCGGCTGCCGTACGGCGTGGCCAGCTATCGCTTCGACCCCGACGGGGTCGCCGCCCAGGACCTGCTGGTGATCGAGGACGGGGTGCTGCGGGCCCGGCCGGCCACCCAGCGCTACGCCCAGTACCTGGGCGTGCCGGCCACTGGCCGGGCCGGCATGGCGGAGGTGGCGCCGGGCAGCACGCCGATGGCCGATCTGCTGGACGGAGACGGTCCCGCATACCACGTGCTCGCCTTCTCGGCACCGAACGTGGACGAGCTGACCGGCGATTTCGGCATGGAGATCCGCATCGGTTACGAGCGCGGGCCTGACGGAGTCCGGCCCCTGACCGGCGGCTCGGTCACCGGCAACCTGTTCGAGGCGCTGGCCGATATCCGCCTCTCGTCAGAGACGCGCGTCATGTCCGCCTACTCCGGACCGGTCGCCATCCGCTTCGGCAGCCTGCAGGTGGCCGGCCAGGACTGACGGTGACCTCATTCAGTCGCGGGTCGCGATCGCGAGCTTGAGGTCGCGGACGCGGCGCCACGACTCGTTGATCCGCCTCTCCGGGATGCGCCCGTCCGTCACCATGCCCTCCACCAGGTCGATCGTGTGCTCCACGATCCCCTCCTCGAAGGCCTGCTGGTTGGCGATGGTCAGGATGTCGACGCCGGCCAGGATGGCGAGCCGCACCGCATCGGCATACCCGTAGGCATCCCGGATGGCGCCCATCTGCATGTCATCGCTGATCACCACCCCGTCCCAGCCGAGCTGGCGGCGAAGGATGCCGTCGATGGTGGGAGCCGACAGCGTGGCCGGGTGCTCCGGATCCAGGTTCGCGTTGAAGACGTGGGCGGTCAGGATCGCCTCGGCCAGGCCGTCCGCGATGAGGTCGCCGAAGGGCGCGAGCTCCACCGGCTGCCAGGTGTCGCTCACGTCAACCACGCCCAGGTGCGTGTCGCCCACGGAGCTGCCGTGCCCAGGGAAGTGCTTGAGCGTGGTCTGCACGCCGATATCCCGATGGCCGCGAATGAACGCCGCTGCCTGGAGATGCACGAGCTCCGGATCGGCGCCGAAGCTGCGATCGAGCGCGCCAATGATCGGGTTGGTTGGGTTGAGGTTCAGGTCGACCACCGGCGCCAGGTTCAAGTTGATGCCGGCCCGGCGGAGCGTCCGCGCGATGTCACGGCCCGCACGCTGCGTGGCCCGCAGGTTGCCCTTGGCGCCAAGCTCGGCGGCTGAGACGGTTGGCGGGAAGCCATGGTCCGGACCGAGGCGGGCGACCTGGCCGCCCTCCTGGTCGACCGCAATCAGCAGCGGAGCCAACGGCGGCGCGCTTGTCCCGGCCGCATCCTGGAGGGTGGTGGTCAGCGTGGCGAGCTGCTCCGGCGACACGATGTTGCGCACGGCCGAGCCGGTCGGCTGATCGACGCTGAACAGGACCACGCCACCGAGCCCGCGGTCCCTGATATCGGCCAGCACGGCCGAGGCCGAATCGGCGTCGGTCCCGCGGAAGCCGACCAGGAGCATCTGGCCGATCTTGGCTCGAAGCGAGATCTCGGCCGGGGTCGGCGTGGGGGTCGGCTGTGGTGCGAGTGAGGCGCCGGCCGACCCCGACGGGATGGGACGTGGCGTTGCCGAGGGCGTCGGCAGCGCGTTCAGGCAGGCTGTCAGCAGGGTGGCGCCGGCCGCGACCATCCCGGCCAGGAAGGCACGGCGCGTGAGGCGGTGATCCCTCATGCAATCCTTGACGCGGGAACCGGGGCATGCGCTGCAGTTCGGCGCCAGCCCAGGATGACGAGCACCGTGGCAGCGAAGCCCAGACCGACGAGCGACCAGGCCAGCGTGTAGCTGCCGGTGGCGTCGACCAGCAGCCCGAAGAGCACCGGGCTGCCCACGAAGCCCATGTAGAAGCCGAAGGTCAGCATGCCCGAGGCCCGACCCGCCAGCCCCGTGCCCGATTCAGTGATCACGGCCAGGTTGCCAACCGCGTTCCAGGTCACCGCCGTCGCACCGAACATGATGGCCGCCGGCCAGGCGATCCAGAGCCCGAAGCGTTCGATGGCGAGGATCAGCCCGATGGCGACCACCGCCCCGCCGCCCAGCATCAGCAGCGGCAGGCTGAAGGTGGGCATCCGTTCGCTGGCCCAGCCCCAGGCCAGCCGGGAGAAGATCCCCACCAGCCCGATGGTGGCGACCACCGCGCCCGCCAGCTCCTGGCTGGCTTCGCCACTCTCGACCAGGTAGAGCGGCAGGTAGGCATTGACGGCCGCCACGCCGCTCCCCATCAGGAACGCGTAGACCGCCAGCCATCGCACGCCGCTGGGCAGGCCGCGTGGGGCTTCCGGCTCGTCCGCGTCGGCCGCGGAGGGGGTGTCCCGCGGTACCACCACCACGGCGACCAGCAGCGCGGCGATCGGTACCAGCGCCACCCAGCCGAGGGCTGCGCGCCAGCCGAACTGCGCCGCCAGCGGCGCCAGCAGGGCGCCAGCCATGAACGCGCCGACCTGCACGCCGGCCTGCTTGCCGCCCATCACCAGTCCGCGGGTCCCAGGCGGCAGGTGCACTGCCACGAGCTTGTTGGTCACCGGATTGCCGGTCGCCAATGCCAGGCCGGCAAGGCCCGCGGCGACCAGCATGGCCGGGTAGGCGGGCGCCAGCGCCATGGCAACCAGCGTCGCGGCGGCGATGGCGAAGGCGATCAGCATCACCCGCCGCGCCCCGAATCGATCGGTTGCGGGTCCCGCCACCAGCGACAGCGGCCCGCCGACGAGGAAGAAGACGGCGGTCAGCAGTCCGAGCTGGCTGCGGCTGATTCCGAACTCGCCGATGAGGTTCGGTCCCAGCACGCCGAAGGCGTAGCCGGCGAACGTGCTCGTCCCCATGGCCAGGGCGAGCACCACCCCGAATGCGAGACGGCCGGGTCGAGTCACCGCGTCATGGTGCAGGATTCCCCCCGTGTTCGGAGCCCGCGGCAACAGCGAGCAACCCCATCGGGCCCGCCCTGCGGGACCAACGGAGGATGGTGCGCCGGTGCAGCGGTGCGGCACCATTGGGCTGATGCGTCCCTCTCCGTTGCGTCTGATCGGCCTGCTGGTCACCCTCTCGCTGCTCCTGGCCTCGACGGCTGTGCCAATGCCCGTGGCGGGCGCGCCAGCCACGGTCCGCCTCGTGGTGACCATGCGGCCTGGCACCACGCACGCCCTGGCCGATCGCGTGGCGAACGTGCCCGGCGGCAGGCTGGTCGAGCGCATCGACCAGCTGAACGTTCGCGTGGTCGAGGTGCCGGCGGCGGCAGTGGCCAACGCTCGTAGCCAGTGGGCGCGGCTGGCGGAGGTGGCCAGCGTTGAGGCCGACGGCGCGGTCAGCGTGGACTGGATGCCGCCGGATCCGAAGTGGGACAAGCAGGTGGAGCAGCGGCTGGTGCGCGCCCAGCAGGCATGGGACCTCGAGCGCGGCGAGAGGAAGACGATCGTGGCCATCGTCGACACCGGCGTCCAGCTCAACCACCCGGACCTGGCCGTGCGGCTGGTGCCGGGCCGTGACTTCGTCAACAACGACGGCAGGCCGGCCGACGACAACGGCCACGGCACAGCGGTCGCCGGCGTCATTGCCGCGACTGCCAACTCGATCGGCGTGGCGGGGATGTGCAACCGCTGCCGGATCATGCCGATCAAGGCGCTGGCCGCCAACGGGACGGGCCTGTGGACGGTGGCGGCCAAGGGCATCCTCTGGGCTGCCGACCATGGAGCGGACGTCATCAACTTGAGCTTCGGCGGCCCGGTTGGCGGCGAGATCCTCCAGAGCGCGATCCGTTACGCGCGCGGCAAGGGCGCGGTCGTGGTCGGCTCGGCCGGCAACTACGGCACCACCGCCGAGTTCTATCCCGGGGCGTTCCCCGAGGTGATCAGCGTGGCGGCCTCGACGACCCGCGACCTGCGATATGACTGGTCCAACTCGTCGACCTCCTGGGTCGAAGTGGCTGCTCCAGGCTGCACCTTCAGCTCCGCGTTGCATTCCACGTTCGGCGGCTTCTGCGGCACCAGCGCTGCGGCGCCCATGGTCTCGGGCATCGCGGCCCTGGTGCGCTCGGCACGCCCGGGCATCACACGCTCGCAGATCGAGGCAATCCTGAAGGCGGCCACCGTGGAGGTGCCGTTCCAGTTCACCCGCTTTGGGCGCATCGACGCCTACAAGGCGGTCTACCGCGCGGTTCACGGTCAGCTCCCGACCAGCCCGGTGCTCACGCCATCGGCTCCTTTGCTGGATCCGGCCGAGGAGGTCACGCTCCGGCCCGGCGATCACGCCGGTTATCGCTTCGACGCCAACGGGGCCATCCTGCGCGGCGCCGGCCTGCGCACCGGAACCAGGACCTTCGCGCACACCTCGAAGGTGAGCACGATCCCGGGCCGCACCGGCATCTGGTACCAGCTCGTGGACGGTGCCTTGGCTGGTTACTGGATCGCCGAGTCGTCCAGAGTCTTCCTCACGCCCGCGGCGACGCCTACCCCAACGCCCACCGCGGCGCCATCGCCCTGACGCCCTCTTCCCTACTCTGGCGCCCGGCCATGCGGGGGTAGGATTGCGCCCATGAAGGGTGATCGGGTCGAAGCCGTGGTCGACACGGGCCAGGGCACCCAGACCTTCGTGATCGAGGCGACGCGCAATGGACGCCGCCTGGAGGTGACCACCAGCCGCGGTGTGGTCGAGGTCAGCGAGGTGACGCGCGGCGGCTCACCGGTGCGGACCGGCCGCTTCATGGCCAGCCGCCTGATCGCCCTGGTCGAGCACCCGGCCCATGAGGGACGCGACTCGCTGGTTGACGTCGAGACGCGCCGGCGCCTGACGAGCGGCGCCGACAGCTGATCGGCTGACAGGCCGGCCGCTGACCCTAGCCGACCTCAGCCGTTGCGGAGGCTGGAGGTGTCGACCACCTCGAAGTCGCGACCGTGCAGGCTCTTGAGCTGGTTCAGCTCGTCGTCATCCCAGTTCACGTTCGACACGCCCTGGAAGTACCACGGTGAGCCGTTGTCGGCCAGGATCATGCCGTAGCGTTTCATCGCTCGCAGGATGACCTGCATGCGCGGGCTGAAGTCGCTGACGTCGAAATACTTCTTGAGGCGGACCCGAAGGCCCATGGGCGGCAGGCAGGCGCAGCTACCGGCCCCGGCATGGTGACGGGCCGGGTAGATGTGCGCGCTGCGCGTCCGCGGCGCGGTGAAGCGGATGGCATGCAGGATCGCGCCGGCCATCACCTCGTCGCGGCGCACGAGTCCGGGCAGGATGGGCAGGCCGGCGGCATCGGCGCTGGTCCAGCCGTTCGGCCGCAGCGCGTTCGAGTTCAGGTCCCAGGTCGCGCCGGAGCCGGCGCGCCAGCCGCTGGACGTCTTGCGGGCGTTGAACAGCTCGTACAGCCGGCAATCCTGCGTATCCCACATCAGCAGATGCCGGTCGCTGCCCCCCTCGACCTTCGGGCTGCTCGGGATCGGATAGGGCACGTGGTCCGACTCGTCGTCGTAGTCGAAGGCCACCGTCCTGCGTGGCGTGGTGGAGTCGACCACGTTGTATGGAATCCCATAGCCCAGGTACTCGCCAAAGTCGGGGTGCAGTGGACTGGCGCGGCCGATGGCGTTGATGAGGGCATCCGAGTTCGCGGCCACTGGCAGCGAGTCCACCCGCTTGTTCCAGACGTTCGTGCTCGGAAAGAGCGGACAGTTCGATGTCGGTGGAGCTGCCAACGCCGCTGTGTCCATGCCACCAACAGCAACCAGCACCGCCAGCACCAGCGTGGCAGCCCGTGCACGCGAAACCGATGCGAACCTCGTCATGCGCCGCATTAGGCCCGATTGGCCGCCAACCGCCAACCACCCGATCGGCCGCTCGCGATAGGCCGTTGAGGCCGGCGCCTGCCGTGGTGGTATCCGTCTGGCAGTAGCTGGGTTACCCCGGCTGGACGAAGGCGGCGCCGCGCATGTCCACGCGGGGACCGGCGGGATGGCGGACCCAGCGGATGACGATCTCGCTGCAGATGACGCAGCGGAGCACCACGCCGGGCCCATGGGTCCAGGCTCGCAGTGTGCCGAACTCGGCGCGGTTCCCGCAATGGGCGCAGCGCGCGACATAGGTGGTGACCTCCACGCCCATGATCTCGCGCAGGTCGCCCGCCACGGCATTGGCGTCCAGTACCAGCGGGTCGTCGATGACGGCCGCTCTCATGAGGTTGGCCCGAAGCGCTCTGTCCGGATCCGGACCGGTGGCAGCCCCAGCGCGGTCAGACCGTTGGCCGCCCCCTCGACGAGCAGGGTCGGACCGCAGACGTAGACCAGCGGATCGGCAATGGCGCCACCGATGCGGTCGAGGACCGCGGCCAGCATTGGCTCGTCGATGCGCCGGTCGAAGCCGTCCCAGCCGGGCGGCTGCTCGCGGGTCAGGGTATGCAGCACGATCGGCCCTCCGGATTCCGCGGCCAGGGCGTCCAGCTCGGCTCGGTAGATGACGTCCTCGATGGTGCGCGACGAGTACAGCAGCAGCGCCGGCCTGCGATCGGCTGCCGCTCGTCGGGCGCGCAGCATCGCCATCAGCGGCACCACGCCCGAGCCGCCGCCGACGAGCAGCAGCGGGCCGCCCATGCCCGGCTCCCACACGAAGTAGCCACCAATCGGTCCGCGCGCCTCCACCAGGTCGCCCTCGACCAGCACGTCGTGGAAGTACGGCGAGACCTCGCCGTCGGGGATGCGCTCGATCCCGAGCTCCACTTCACCACGTGCCTCCGGCGCGGAGGCGATGCTGTAGCTGCGCTGCGCCCGGTAGCCATCCTCGGCCGTGAGCCGCACGTCGTAATGCTGCCCGGCCCGATGCGGCCGCCAGGCGGGCAGCGAGACGGTGAAGCTCGAGACGCGATCCGTCTGCGGACGGATGGCCGTCACCGTGCCCACCTGCCAGCGCAGCGGCTCCGGCGTCGGCGGCCCGTCCAAGCCCGCCTCAGTCGCCGCTGTAGCGCTCTTCACGCCAGGGATCACCGTGATTGTGGTAGCCCAACGACTCCCAGAAGCCGGGCTCGTCGGCAGCCAGGAGGCGCAGTCCGCGAACCCATTTCGCGCTCTTCCAGAAGTACAGGTGCGGCACCACCAGGCGTGCGGGTCCGCCGTGCGCCGGCTCCAATGGCTGGCCGTCGTAGGCGTAGGCCACGAACGCCTGCCCGTTCAGCACGTCCTCGAGCGGCAGGTTGGTGGTGTAACCGCCGTACGAGTGCGCCACCACGAAGCGCGCCGCCGGATCCAGCGTCACGGTCTCGAGCAGGCTGTCGAGGCTGACGCCGGTCCAATGCATGTCCAGCCTGGTCCATTTGGTGACGCAGCTGATGTCGACGGTCCAGTCCTGGCGGGGCAGGGCCTGGAACTCGTCCCAGCTCCACGTCACCGGTTCATTCACCAGCCCGTCGATCGTGAACGCCCAGTCGGATGGCTGAATGCTGGGCGTCGGCCCGGCCGATAGGACCGGGAAGTCGCGGGTCAGGTACTGGCCCGGCGGGATGCGGCTGGCCTCGTCGCCGGGCGGCTGCCGGCGCCCCACGAAGCCACGGGACACGAACGGGTCGGCCACGCCCCGCACTATACGCCCCGCCCGAGCGGCCACTCTCCGACCGCTCGGGAGCAGCGTGCGGGGTGTCAGGCCGAGCGCTGGTAGGAGCGGAAGGCGCGGCTGCGGATCGACACGCTCTGACAGGCGGTGGGGCCATGGCGCATGGGGGCGGACGGAGTGCGGTCGCGGTCTGCTACGGTTCGTCCGCCGGCGTCACGAGCAGGCGCGGCACGTCGGGCGGTGGGGACCGCCTTCAACGGGGGATCCCGAGCCAGTGACCGCGCATCCGGCGCCCATCTATGGCGGCCAGGCCCTGGTTGAGGGCGTGCTGATCCGGAGTGGCAGCCGCTGGGCGGTGGCGCTGCGCGCCCCATCCGGCGAGATCCACGCCTATGACGGTGAGCTGGCGCCACCCGGGGGCCTGTGGCGCCTCCCCTTCCTGCGCGGACTGCGCGCGCTTGGGACCCAGCTGCGGCTCGGCGTGCGCGCCCTGTCCGACTCCTCGATGCTTGCCGACACCGGCGAGATCCGCCCGATCCCGATGCTGGCCACGCTGGGCCTGGTCGCGGTCAGCCTGGTGATCGGCCTGTCCGTGTTCTCCGCCATCCCGCTGCTGCTGACGGGACGCGATCCGCTCGTCGAGCCCAGCCTCCCGCAGCGGCTGTCGGAGGGCATGATCAAGGGCACGCTGCTGGCTGCCTACGTGGTGGGCGTCACCCGGCTGCCGCGCTATCGGCGCATCTTCAGCTACCACGGCGCCGAGCACATGGCCATCGCCTGCGCCGAGGCGGGCAGGGCGCTCACGGTCGCCAATGTCTCGCGCTTCAACCCGGCGCACCCGCGCTGCGGCACCGGCTTCCTGGTCATCCTGGCCGCGGTCGACACGGTCCTGCTGGCCGCGCTGCCCCGCATGGGCCACGTCGCCGACCTCGGGTTGCGCGTCGCGTTCGTGCCGGTCACCGCCACCATCGCCTACGAGCTGCTGCGCTGGGGCGCCAAGCGCCGCGGCCTGGGCTTCGCCCTGAACCGATTCGGCCTGCTGACCCAGCGGCTCAGCACTTCCTATCCGGACGCGCAGCAGATCGAGGTGGCCATCGCCGCCGTCGAGGCCTGCCGCACCGGCGTGCGCGTCGAGTCGCCGATCGACGCCGTCACGGTGCCTGCCGCAGGCCTCCCGTACTCATGAAGGTCCAGGGCGCCACCCTCTGAGGAGCGCCTGAGAAGGACGTGTGCTAGGCTGCGGTGCACAACAGGTCCGATGGACGGGCCACACTATTCCCGCGGCACCGGATCGCTCCTCTCACGGCAACGGCGAGACAGGTTCGCTCAGGCCGCGCAGAGGAGTTTTTCTTGTACCAGTCAACCTTCACCGATAAGACCCTGGAGTGCGCCGACTGCGGCCAGCAGTTCAACCACAGCGCGCAGGACCAGCAGTTCTACGCGGAGCGCCAGTTCAGCGAGCCGCGCCGCTGCCCCACCTGCCGCGCGGTTCGCAAGGCCGCTCGCGGCGACTCCGGCGGCAGCTACAGCGGTGGCAGCGCCGGCGGCTATTCCGAGGGCGGCTACGGCCAGCGTGAGATGTTCACCGCCACCTGCGACAGCTGCGGTGGCCAGGCCCGCGTGCCGTTCCGGCCGACCGGCTCCAAGCCGGTCTACTGCAGCGACTGCTTCAGCACCCGCCGCTAGACCGATGCGGCCAACCGGCCGCCACTGAGTACCACGAGCCCGTCGAGCGATCGACGGGCTCTTGGCATGTCAGGGGCCCTTGACCTCACGCACGGCGGTCACCACGAAGCGCGCGCGGCAGCTGGCCACGATGTCGGCGGTGCCGCTGTACCAGTACTCATCCGCCAGCGTCGGGGTCCATCGGCACGAGGCCGCTTCCGGATCATCGAAGTGCCCCGTGACCTCCAGCCAGCGCGCGAGCGGGGGCTGGTCCCGCGCGGACGGATGCAGGACTCCATCCATCGCGCCCCACACGTTCGATTTGTAGGGTGCCAGGTGGATGACGCCCCAATCGCCCGGTTGCGCCAGCCATTCCGTCCGCCACATCCCTGCGGTTCGGGAGTAGCAGCCATCGCAGGCCACGGACCAGCCCCGTACCGTGATCGGCGCATCGCCGAAGCAGATCGCGGCCCACAGCGAGTCCGCACTCATCAAGCCCAGCAGGTCATCTGGCTTCGGACCACACGTGCGAGGGGTCGGCGCCGTCGGTGCGGGCATCACGGGGATCGCCTCGCGCTCCCACACCACGCCGTCGCCCAGGTGCCAGAAGACGGGCATCCTTCCGGCCTTGGATGCCAGCTGCCCAACCGCCACGATCCCCTGCGGCCCGCCGACGGCCTCGGTTGGTAGGCCACCGAAGTCGGCCGGCATGGCATGGTGCTCCCATGACAGGCCGTCGCGCTGCCACCACAGGGGCGTTTCCGTCGCCCGGTCCCAGCCCAGGACGATCGCCCGCTCCCCGTCGCTCACCAGCCTTCCCCCGACCGCGGTTCGGAAGGGCGCGGTGTTGTCGGGTGACCAGGTCAGCTGCTGCCCTTCGATCGTCCCTTTCCACATCCGCGTCCCACCGGGCCCGCGACCCATTGCCAGCAGGTGGTCGCCGTCTGCAACCACGTCCACGATCTGACCGGGACCGATCAGACTCGCCTGCGACCAGGTCCAACCGTCAGTCGAGAACATGCCATCACCCGCGGTGGCGGGGTCGTTGAGGCCCCAGACGTAGAAGCCGAGCGGAGTTGCCGCCAGCCGAGTTCCCATGTCCTGGCGCGGCGGCGTGATGGGTCGCTCGGTCCACAACAGGCCGTCGGCCGAGTACCAGAGGGCCGAGGCGCCGCTCCCGGTGTCGGCGAGCAGCACGTAGCCCGCCTGTGATCCTGCCAATGTCATGAAGCCGCCGACCATCCCCTCTGGTAGGGCGCCCAGGCGGTCCCATGACTCGGCGTCCGGCGATTGCCAGAGCGTGGTTTTGCTGGCGTTGGGGCCATCGACGTTGCCGGCCATGAGCCAGCCGGCCGGCCCGTTCGCGGCGGTTCGTCCCCAGGCAACAGTCGACTCCTCGGACGTGTGCCACTGCAGGCCGTCGGTTGAGGTCAGCATCACGTCCTCCGACCCATCCCGACTCCAGCCGAAGGACAGGAAATTGTCGGAGGCGGACGCGAGGCCATACACATGGCTGGTCGACTGCCAGCGGCGCGGGAAGCGCTCGAACATGGCCACGTTGTCGATCTCGCCAAAGATCCAGCCGCTGACCGGGCCATCGACCTGAAGCCAGCCATCGACTCCCCCTTGCTCCGCCGGCGCGTCGGTGACGTATG
>DATEOS010000147.1:0-20361 GCA_035273815.1 Candidatus Limnocylindria bacterium | reverse complement strand
CCGGCGACCCGGGTCCCGAGCCCATCGTGGCGGGCGAGGATGCGCAGTAGGCTCCTGGCCGGAGCCATCCTTGTCGCCTCGGGGCTCATCGCCTGGCTCGCTGTCAGCGCCTGGCTGGCGGCACGGCTGCTGCAGGGGGCGGTCGCCCTGTCCCTGCTGTACGTGGCCTTTCTTGCCTGGCGCGGCTGGCGGGTGATGCGGGATGCCCGATCGGAGGGACCGGCCGCGTCGAGCGACCTCCCGTGGGTGACGGTGCTGGTTCCGGCGGCGGACGAGTCGGCGGTGATCGCCACCGTGGTGGCCGATCTGATTGCGCAGGACTACGCCAATGGCGGAGAGCGGCGGTTTGACGTGCTGGTCCTTGACGACGGATCGGCGGACGGTACTGGCGACCTGGCGCGCATCGCCGCAGAGCCCGCACCGGACGCCGTCACCGTTTGCCGCCGGGAGGCGGGCACGGGCCCGCGGACCAAGGGCGCGGTGCTCGCCTGGGCGCAACCGCGGGTGCGCGGCGCGCTGGTGGCCGTGATCGACGCCGACGCGCATGTCGCGCCGGACTTCCTTTCCCGCGCCGTCGCCGCCTGGTCGCGCGACCCAGGGGCGGCGGCCCTCCAGGTGCAGCGACGCGATGCCAATCGGCGCACTGGCTGGCTGACCGCGGCGCAGGACGAGGAGCAGCTGATGGACATGGCCAGCCAATGCGGCCGCTGGTCGACGGATGGCACGGCCGAGCTGCGCGGTAACGGCATGCTCATCCGCCGGGATCGCCTGGAGGCCGTCGGCGGCTGGTCGTCGGCGGCGCTGACGGAGGACCTCGAGATGTCGACCCGCCTCACCCTGCACGGGGAGCGCGTGGCGCTGGCGCCGGAGGTGACGGTGGTGGAGCAGGCGGTCGAATCGATGGGTGCCCTGTGGCGACAGCGGATGCGCTGGGCAGAGGGCAGCCTGCGGCGCCTGATGGAGCTGGGCCCGCCGCTGGTCGCCAATCGCGCCCTGCCGCTCGGCAGGCGGCTGGACTTCGTCGTCTTCATCGGAGAGTTCGTGATCCCGCCATTGTTCGCCGCATCGATCATCACCAGCCTGCTGACGGTGGTGCTGCCGCGCCCGGCCGACTGGACCGTTCCCGTCACGCTCTTCATCGGCTACGGGCTCGGAACGTACCTCCTGGCCCTTGCCGGCCTGGCGGCGTCCGGTGAACGCTCGCTCCGGATCCTGGGCCGCAGCCTGCGCGGCGCCCTGTTCCTCAGCCATTGGCTGCTGGTGGTCCCGGCGGCCCTGCTGCGGATCGCCCTCTGGCCGCCCACCACGGATTTCGCGCGGACCGCCAGACGGTCGATGGTGGACCGATGAGCCGGCCACGCGCCAGCCTGGTGGTGGCGGGGGAGGTCGTGGTCGCGGCAGAGGCCGACCGGCTGCTGACCGCCGAGGCGATCGGGATCGCGGATGGACGGGTGGTCAGCGCCGGCACGCGGGACGAGGTGCTGGCATCGGCGCGGGCAGGGGCGACACTGGTCGACCACGGATCGCGCGCCGTCATCCCCGGAATGCGTGACTTCCACCTGCACCTGGTTGGCATGGCGCGCGCCCGGCGCGAGGTGGCCCTGGACGACGCCGAGAGCGGAGCGGAGCTTGTCGAGCGGCTGCGCGCCGGCGCCGCGCACCTCCCCCCGGACGCCTGGCTGCGCGGCCGTGGGTGGCGTGATCCGGTCATGGCGGGCGCGGATCAGGTGACGCTGGATCGCGCGATTGGTGGGCGTCCGGCGCTGCTCTACAGTCACGACGGCCACTCGGCGTGGGCCTCGTCCGAGGCGCTGCGGCGCGCTGGCCTCGATGGATCGGCGGCGGATCCGCCCGGCGGGCGGCTGGAGCGAGACGCGCGGGGAGAGCTCTCCGGCGTGCTGCGCGAAACCGCGACGGATCTCGTGGAGCCCATGGCCGAGCGCCTGGGAGGTGCGGAGCTGGCGCGCGCCGTGGACGAGACGGTGGCTGAGCTGTCGGCGTTGGGCGTGACGGGGGTGGTCGACGCCGGTGATTCGGCGCCCGACGGCGGAACCGGGCCGTATGCGGCGCTCGGCGACCGCGCATCGGCGCTGCTGTCCATGCGGGATCAGTTGGAAGGCAGGTTGCGGCTGAGCGTGAACGTGCCGGCCGCGGCGATCGCCGATGCGGCCGAGCTCCGGCTGCGGACCGGTGCCGCGCTGCAGGGCAGCGAAACGCTGCGCATGGGCTGGGCCAAGGCCTTCGTGGATGGGGCGCTGGGATCCCGCACGGCGGCGCTCTTCCATCCGTACACCTGCGGTCCGGCGAGCCAGACTGGCATCCCGCGCCTGTCGCCCGACGAGCTGGACGACATCATTGCCGGCGGGCGCGCGGTGGGGATCAGCCTCGCCATCCACGCCATCGGCGATCGTGGCGTGGCGGACGTGCTGGACGCCTTCGAGCGCGCCGGACCCCGTTCGCCGAAGGCGGTGCCGGACCGGGTCGAGCATCTGCAGCTCATGCGGCCGGCGGACGTGCCCAGGCTGGCGGCCCTGGATGTCACGGCCAGCATGCAGCCCGTCCACTGTGCGGCCGACCGGCAGATGATGGAGGCCTGCTGGGCTGACCGTCTGGCCGACGCGTATCCGGTCGCCGCGTTGCAGCGGGCCGGAGCCAGGCTGGCGTTCGGCTCGGACGCGCCGATCGAAACGCACAACCCGTGGTTCGGGATCTTCGCCGCCGTGCACCGGCGATTCCCAATTGACGGAACCGCGGACTGGCAGGTTAACCAGGCGATCGGTGCTGAGGCCGCGCTATCGGCCTATACGTCGGCATCCGCCGCAGCGGCCGGGCTCGCGGATGAGGGCCATCTCCAGCCGGGCGCGCGTGCCGATCTGGCGCTGCTCAATACAGATGTGGCCACCCTGCTCCGGGCGGATGGCGTGCTGAAGGACGTTCGGGCGGAGCTCACCTACGTCGGCGGCCGCGAAGTCCATCGGGCGTGACGCAAAAGCCATTGCGGGGTCGATGCGCCAAGCGTAGGATGCCGCCGAATCGAGCACGCTCCCCTTGGCCTGACGGAGGCAGCAATGACGGATGGGGATGGGGGAGAGAAGGCATTCGAGATTGAGGAGGATCGGCTCCGACCGGTAGGGCCGGGCAACGCGTCCTCGTCGTTCGATCCCACGCGCCTCGATTTCGGGCACTACGCCGGCCGCACCATCGAAGAGCTGGCTGCCACCGACCCCGATTACCTGCGTTGGCTGGAGAAGCACCCTTCAGGCACCCGCTATCGCGGCGAGATCCGGCGCGTGCTGGGGACGGTCTCGAGCTCCATCGACTGGTCGCGCTGACCGCTCCTTTCTGATCACCGGCGGCACAGGGCTTGCAATTGGCCGCCCTCGTGACCACGTCTCCTCCTGGTACGGATCCCGTTATCGCCCTGTCCGGCGTCAGCCGCCGGTTCAACGGACTGTGGGCCGTCCGCGACGTGAGCATGGAGGTCCCCGCCGGCAGCATCGTGGGCCTGATCGGTCCATCCGGTTCCGGCAAGACCACGACCGTGCGCCTGTTGACCGGAACCCTGCGCCCCACGCACGGTGAGGCGCGTGTGCTGGGCGAGGATCCGCAGCGGTTCAGCCGGCGGACACGCGAGCGGATCGCCTACATGCCGCAGCTCTTCTCGCTGTACCCCGACCTGACCGCTAGAGAGAACGTTGGATTTGTCGCCGCCTTGTACGGGATCTCCTGGTTCGGGCGACGCAGTCGGATCCAGCGCGCGTTGTCACTGGTCGAGCTGTGGGACGCGCGCGATCGCCGTGCCGGCGACCTGTCGGGTGGGATGCAGCGGCGCCTGGAGCTGGCGTGTGCCATCGTCCACGACCCTCAGGTCCTGTTCATCGACGAGCCCACCGCCGGCATCGACCCGATGCTGCGGCGCCAGATCTGGGACGAGCTGCGCGCCATGCGCGACGAGGGACGCACACTGCTGGTCACGACACAGTACGTCGGTGAGGCGGAGTACTGCGATCGCGTTGCGCTCCTGGCCAAAGGCAAGCTGATCGCCCTCGATGCACCGGAGGAGCTGCGCCGCAGCGTGTTCGGCGGAGACGTGCTCCAGGTGGATGCCGAGCAGCCCATCGATCCCCAGATGGTGGCCAATGTCGCTGAGGTCATCGCCGTGCAGCAGGCGGGAGCGCGGCGGTTGATCGTGACGGCCACCCAGGCGGGCCTCGCCACGCCGCGCCTCAGCGAGGCCTTCCGCGAGGCCGGCGTGGCCCTCGTGAGCGTGGAGGAACACCAGCCGTCGTTCGACGAGGTCTTTGCCGAGTTGGTGCGGCGGCTCCAGGACCCCGATGCTGACCAGGAGCCATCGGTCGATGGGTAGCCTGTGGCGGAGCCTGGTGCGCGTCACCTCGTTCTCGGGGAAGGAGCTGCGAGAGACGCTGCGCCGTCCGAGCATGTTGTTCGCGCTTGTGCTCGGCCCCTTCCTGGTGATGCTGCTCTTCGGCGTCGGCTACACCGGACAGCGCCAGCCCTTTGCCACCGAGGTGGTCATCCCGGCGGAATCCAGCCTGCCCCGCGACGCCGAGTTCTACCAGGAATTGGCGCCTGGTCGGATCCAGGTCGTGGCAGTGACCGATGACCGTGACGCCGCGCTTGAACGGCTGGAGGGCTTGGAGACGGACCTCGTGGTGGTCGCGCCCGAGGACGCGACCGAGCAGCTGCGCGCGGGTGAGCAGACGGAAATCCTGGTGGCCTGGAACCAGGAGGATCCCATTTATGACGGCCTGGCGCGCCTGGCCGTCTCGACCATGGTCAGCGCCCTGAATGCGGAGATCATTCGCCAGGCAGCGGCCGATGGGATCGACCTGGCCGAGGGCGAGCTGGGCGCGCGTGTCGAGAACCTGTCGCCCGACGTGATCGCCGAGCCGACAACGGCGAAGACGCAGAACGTCGCTCCCACCGAGCCCAGCGTCCTCAACTTCTTCGGTCCCGCCGTGCTGGCGCTTGTCATCCAGCACCTGGCGATCACCCTCAGCGCCCTGTCGATGGTGCGAGAACGGCTCACTGGCCAGATCGACCTGTTCCGGGTCGCGCCGGTCAACGCGATCGAGGTGCTGACCGGCAAGTACGTGGCCTTCGCCCTGCTGGGCCTGGTGGTGACCGCGGTGGTCGGCGCGTTGATGATCTTCGTGCTGAAGATCCCTGTGCTGAGCGGCTATCTGGAGGCCATCCTGATCGTGCTGCTGCTCACCTTTGCCTCACTGGGTGTCGGTCTGCTCATCTCCCTGGTGGCCGACTCGGAGCGGATGGCGGTGCAGCTGTCCATGCTGGTCCTGCTCGCCTCGGTCTTCTTCTCAGGCTTCGTGCTGCCGGTGCAGGACTTCATCGGTCCGGTCCAGTACCTCGCCTACCTGTTGCCGGTGACCCACGGGATCGCGCTGCTCCAGGACGCCATGCTTCGCGGGACGATCACCGAGCCCTGGATGGTTGGCGCGCTGGCCGCGATCGGGATCGTCCTGTACCTCGTCTCGCTCCTCCGAATGCGCGCCATCCTCCGCGGCGCCGCCTAGGCGGCGGCGAGGCCAGTACGCAACCTGTCGCGCAGGATCAGCAACCCTGCCAGTCCGGCTGCGACCACCTGCACCGCCTGCCAAACGAGGAAGCCGACGAACAGCCAGATGAGCGGAGGGCTGGCGCCGGCCAGTTCTGCCTCGGTCGCTCCCGCCAGGTCGGTCAGCTCATCGGTCAGGACACCCAGCTCCTGGGCCACGGCGCCCACATCGCCCTGGCTCGTCTCCATCGCCTGCCCGATCTGCTCCAGGCTCTGGCCCAGCTGCGCCAGCTGATCGGCACTGGCGGCGAAGTCATCGGCCAGCCCCACCAAGGGTTGCGTGCCCAGGATGGACACAGTCATGGCGTTGGACAGCGCAATGAGCGTCTGGGCAGCGTCGCGACTGAGTGTGGCGGCGTCCACGGCGGACTGCTGCGCCTGCCCGAAGCTGTCGTCGAAGCCGGCCAACGCGTCACTGGCAGCGCGGGCCGATGCGGCTGCCGCCTGGATCGATCCGCTGGCCGAACCGGCAATGCGCTGGACGCGAGCGACCATCGGCAGCCCGACGGCCACCGCAACCATCAGTAGCACGAGGCCGATCGCGGCGTACACGACCAGCAGCCAACCCAGGGTGCGCACGGTGCCATCCTAGAGATCACGACGCGTGCCACGCTACGGCGCAGATGGTGAGCAACCCGCGCAGCGCCCTGGCCAGGTTCCTGCCCGCCGGCGGCGTGCTCCTGTCGGTGCTCCTGTTCGGCAACTACGCCATGGGCCAGCTGCGGGACCGGATCTTCGCCCAGACCTTTGGGGCGGGCGCCGACCTGGACGCATACAACGCCGCCTTCGTGCTGCCGGAGATCCTGCTGGACGTGCTCGTCGCGAGCGGGCTGTCCGCCCCATTCATACCGATCTTCCTGCAGCTGCGCGGGGATGAGCCGGCGCGGGCGAATCGGTTCGGTCAGACGATCCTCACCGGCGCCGTGCTGGTGATGGCCGCGGTGTCCGCCGTCCTCTTCGTCATCGCGCCCCAGACGACCGCCGTCATCGCGCCGGGCTTCGCCGACGACCCGCCGCAGCAGGAGCTGTACACCTCCCTCTTCCGGGTGATGCTGATCACGCCCATCATCTTCGCCGCGTCGTTGAGCATCGGCGATGTGCTGCTGGCGGAGCGCCGCTTCCTGACCTACGGCCTCGCACCGCTGCTCTACAACGCCGGGATCATCATCGGCACCGTCGTCTTCAGCGATTCGATCGGGATCTATGGTGCGGCGGTCGGTGCCATCCTTGGCGCGCTGCTGCACATGGCCATCCGGCTTTTGGGCTTGCGCGGGACCGGATTCCGACCGATGTTCCGGCTGGAATCAACCCCGGCAATCGGGGAGTTCGTCCGGTTGATGCTGCCCAAGATGGTCAGCCAGCCAGTGGAGCCGATGACGTTTCTCTTCTTCACCGCGGTCGCCAGCACGCTGGCCGAGGGCAGCGTCACGTCGGTCAGTTTCGCGCGCAACTACCAGTCCGCGGCGGTGGGCATCGTGGGGGTCGGGTTCGCGCTGGCCGCCTTTCCGGCACTGTCGACGGCGTACGCGACAGCCGATCGGCGCGCCTTCCTGCGCGCCCTGTTCACCAACCTCACCACCATCGTCACCGTCACCACGGCGGCGGCGATCGTGCTCTTCGTGCTGAGCACCTTCATCGTCGACTTCTTCCTGGGCGGTGGCGCATTCGACGCGGAGGACGTGGCGATCACCGCGCTCACCGTGTCCGCCTTCACCATCTCGATCCCGCTCGAGAGCGTTACCCACCTGCTGAGCCGGGCCATCTACGCCACGCATCACACCCTGCTACAGGTCTTCTCGTCGCTGGCCGGCTTCGGCGTGACCGTGGCGGCCACGCTGCTGCTGGTGCCGTCCACCGGGATCGTCGCCATCCCGTTGGGCTTCGCCATCGGCCAGGCTGTGAAGGTGCTGCTGCTGGCGGTCTCGCTGGCGGTACGGCTACGCGGGTTCCCGGACGTTCACCTGGTGGGCAGCACCACCACGAACAGCCCATCGCGGTCCGGGTAGGCGCCCTCGGGACGCGACCAGCGGATGAAGTTGCGCTTCATCTCGGCCGCGTCCTCGAAGTTGCCGGGCGGGTCGGACGGCCCCCAGATCGAGGAGATCCGCGGGTACCAGGGATCCAGGATGTAGAGCCCGCTGATGTGCGCGTCACGGAAGACGGTCGGGTCGGCATCCGCCCGGTAGCCGGTCATGACCCAGGTGTGGGCGCCCCACCACGGCAACAGGACCACCGGCTTGCCCGTGCGTGTCAGGGCCACGGCTGCGTCGCGCAGGGCCTGGCCGCGCACCTGGTAGGCGCGCACCTCGTAGCCCTTCGCGCCATAGGTGGCCAGCGCCTGGGCGATGGCAGCTGGCCCCCAGCCACCGTTATGGCTGTCGTCCCAGGCCTCCCACTCACCGATGCGGCTTTCCAGCTCGTTCTGGAACTCGGCCGATGGATTCCCCAGGCCCAGGATGGTGAGCACCATCTGCGTGCCGGCCACCGCGCACATCTTCTCGGTCAGTTGCGAGGTGAAGACCGCCTGGTGGTTGCGCACGATCGCCATGTCGACCGGGACGCGCCGCGGCGGTGGCGTAGGCGTGGCGGCCGGCGAGCCACGAACGGCCGGCACGTCTCCCACGGGCTCGGGCGTCGCCTGCGGCGTCACGCTGGCGGTGGGCTCCGGCGTGACGACGATGGTCGGCAGGGTGGGCCGATGCGGGGCGGGATGGATGATGCCTCCGATGCGCGCCATCATGCGATCGAGGCGGTCGCCGGCGCCCAGCGCATTCGTCCGCACGGCGGCGAAGCCCATGACGAAGAGGACCGCCACGATGATGAGGGCGAGGCGCCAACGCCAGCGCGGCATGCGCATCGAAATACGAGATCCCTCCCTATCGGCGTCCATGAGTCCCTCGGACGGATTCCATCCGGGCCCCGGTTACAGTCTCGCGCACATCCGCGCCACGCGCACCCAGGCGGCCGGTGGCTTGCCTGGCATGGATACACTTGGCGCTCGATCGGGGCGTGTGGGCCCGAACCTGAACTGGAGGAACCGATGACCGCGACCGCGTCACCCGAGCCGACGTCAGTTGCCGACGACCTTGCGCCCATGAAGTGGCTGATTGTCATTCAGGGCGTGGCGGGCATTATTCTCGGGCTGCTGCTCCTGACGGCGCCGGGTATCAGCTCTCTTGTTTTGGTGCAGTTCCTGGCGATCTACTGGCTGGTGAGCGGGATCATCGGCCTGGTGTCGCTGATCTGGGATCGCAATCAATGGGGATGGAAGGTCTTCGGTGGCATCCTGGGGGTCGTCGCAGGCACGGCCGTGCTGCGGCATCCCATGTACGCGACCGTCCTGGTCGGCACCACGCTCGTCGTCTTCATGGGCATCCTGGCGCTGGTCTTCGGCGTGATGAACCTGGCTCGCGCCTTCAGCGCAGGCGGCGGATGGGGAATGGGCCTGTTGGGCGCCCTTGACGTGATCATTGGGCTGTTCCTTATCTTCAACCCGCTGGCTGGTGCGGTTGCGCTGCCGATCGTGCTGGGCGCCTTCATCCTGGTCGGTGGCATCGCCTCAGTCTTCATGGCCTTCCGCATGGGCTGACGGTCGACAAGCAGCGACCGCACATGACCGACCAGTCCGCACCGATGTTCCTTACGCACGTGCTGCTTATCACGCCACTGAGCGAAGCATCGTTGCATTGGTGACGCAGTCATGACCAGCCCAAGCACGGCTCAGGCCTCCTTGGACGAAGAGGCGATCCAGCGTCCCAGGCCGCGCATGCTCCTGCTGGCGCCGGTGCTCGCCATCCTGCTCATCCAGGCCGTGTTCCAGCTGCTTGCGGCCTGGACCACGTTCCGGCTGTTTGGCAGGCCGGGCCGGATACCGGAGATCGCCACGATCTTCGCCATGCTCAATCTGGTGGCGACGGTCGGGCTCGTTTCGGGCCGGCGATTCGGATGGATCTTGGCCATGTCGCTGAGCGGGTGGAACGTCGGCTACTACCTCGTCCTGTGGTGGATCGGCGTGCCGTTCTACCTGGGGATGGCGTTCGCTGCCCTGATCGTGTTCCTCCTCGGCTCGCGCGAGATGCGGCACGCCTATCGGGCGGATACGACATGACAGCCACTGACCGTCACGCCGATCCGACCACCGATCTGGCGCTCCTCCGCCGCCATGAGCCGATCGTGCGCTACACGCAGGGCGAGGCCTTCTTCCCCATGGAGGTTACGACCTACCTCGCCCATGCCACCCTGTGGGAGCGCGAGCCAACCAGCGGCGTCCGGGCGCTGGCGCAGCCGGGTGAGCTCAATGCGGTGCGGTTGGGCGAGCTGGTCGAAGGCGTCGATGGGCGGACGTTCCTGAACGTGGCTACCGAGGCGTCCGCTGCCGACATGGCTCGCTCCATCCTGCCTGGTCAGCGGGTGCAGGCAGAGGGCTTCCGGCGCGGACCGGGACGGCTGGCGCGGGTCGGGTACCTGTCGCGCTTCGCCGATGCCCTCTTTGCCGGATCCCTGCTGCTGCGCGGCCGGGTGCCCGGTGGCATCGCCCGCAGCTCCGCCCTGTGGTACCGCACCACCGCCCACGACGGCCCGCACCCGTATTACGGCCGCGTCTTTCGCGATGCCGGTTGGACGGTTCTGCAGTATTGGTTCTTCTACGCCTTCAACGACTGGCGCAGCGCATTCCACGGCGCCAATGATCACGAGGCGGACTGGGAGCAGATCACCCTCTTCCTCTCGTCGGAGGACGAAGGGGAGCCCGTACCGCGATGGGCAGCCTATGCGCAGCACGACTACCACGGGGAGGCCCTCCGTCGGCGCTGGGATGACGCTGAGCAGCTCCAGGTGGTCGACGGCCATCCGGTGGTATTCGCCGGCGCCGGGTCGCACGCGTCGTACTTCGTGCCGGGGGAGTATCAGGCGGAGCAGGAGCTTCGGCTGCCAGGCTGGATGCATGTCATTGCCGAAGTCGTCGGGCGGCTGTTCGGGAACAAATCCGACGATGATCGCCAACGCTTGCTGCCGATCGCGTTCGTCGACTACGCCCGCGGTGACGGGACCAGCATCGGCCCCGGGCAGGAACGGGTCTGGTCGCCCGTCCTGCTGGACGAGACCCAGCCATGGGCGTTCGAGTACAGCGGGCTGTGGGGGGTTTCCATCCAGGATCCTTTTGAGGGCGAGGACGCCCCCGCCGGCCCGGTCTTCAACCGAGACGGATCCGTCCGTGGCTCGTGGTTCGACCCACTCGGCTTCTCCGGGCTCGACCGCGTCGCGCCGCCGGAGCGCGAGGCTGAGGAATTGGGGCGTCGCGCGGAGCAGGTCGTCGCAGAGCAGGACGCCCTGCGGGCCGAGATCGAGGAGATCGGGCGCCAGCTGGTGGCGAGCGGGGCGGAGCTGGAGGCGATCAGGCACGATGCCAACCTCCAACACGAGGCCGAGGCCGTGCGGGTCACCATCGAGGAGCTGCGTGCCCAAAACCGGAGGCAGCGGCTGGCACTGACCGAGTCGTACGCACGAGCAGAGGCGATCGAGCGCCGCCGCGAGCGCATCTCGGCGGGCGTCATGGACGCGCCGCGTGCGCACGCTACCCGGATCGCCACCCCTGTCCCGACCGGATCGATCGCGTACGGGCGCGTGCTCGAGCTCTGGGCGGCCCTCAGCATCGGCCTGCTTCTGATCGGGCTGGTCGTCGCCCTGCTGGTGGCTCCGGCCTACGGGATCATCGCGGCGGTCCTGCTGATCGGCGCATTCATCTTCATCGAGTCAGTGCTGCGCGGCACCGTCGTGGCGCTGGTGACCACGGTCAGTGTCGCGCTCGCACTGGTTGCCTCGGTGATCCTGGCGATCCACTTTTGGGTGCCACTGGTGATCGCCGGGGCCCTGGCCGCCGGCGTCTTCGTGATCGCGCAGAACCTGCGCGAGCTTGGCTGAGGGAAGTCGCCTAGCCGGCCTGGCCCTCTGCCAGCTCTCCGCCGTACACCGCCAGCGCCCAGATCACAAGGATGTCGAGCGTGATGATCAGGATCGACCAGAACGGCTGATACGGGATCGAGGCGAAGTTGGCGATCGCGCTGATCAGCGCCAGCGTGATGCCCACCACGCGGGCCCAGGTGGCGCCGGAGAAGAGCGACCAGCCGGCGATCAGGATCACGATGCCTGCGATGAGATGCACCCAACCCCAGGTCGAGATGTCAAGCACGTAGATGGTTTCCTGGGTCGGGATGAAGGCGCTGCCCTTCAGAATTGCCGCCAGGCCGTACATGGCATGGAAGAAGCCGATCATGACCATCATCACGCTGGCGAAGAAGATCATGCCGACAGCGCCGACCGCCCGGCCGGCTTCCTTGTCCATCTTGTCGTAGTCGTTCGTCATAGAGTCCTCCATCCGTTTGCCTCGCCCGCCTCAATCCGTGGTCGGGCTGACGGCAATATCGCACATTGAGGGTGGATCGCCACCCCATTTCGAGTCGTTCGGCTCGGTGCAATGCGCACGAGTCCTGACAGCCGATCATCGGGACCTGACCGGCTGCCAACCCCCGGCGCCATCCGACCCGGGACCTCGCAGACACGAGGGCTCAGGGCGTGCTGGGCGCGCTCGGGGTGGTGGGATTCGTCGGGCTCTCCCACGGATATTCCTCGTCCCACATCACCACGTACTCCTGGGTCGTCGCCAGCTGGAAGGCCATGCCGACTACCGCGACCGCGAAGAAGACGATCAACCAGAAGACCGATTGGCTGACGACGGCATCCACGGCGCCGAAGCCCAGCTGATCGGTTTCGAGCTGGTTCGTGAGGATCAGCCAACCGGCAATGATCGCGCCGGACCCCCACAGGCCGGTGACGGCGATGACGATGAGCTTCGGCATCCTGAGCACGATGGCAATGATGGCGAACAGCGCTGCCGACGCGAGTCCCAGCACGAAGTTGAAGATCCCGACGTCGATGCCGATGGCTGGGAAGATCGCGGCGCCGAGCGCGTAGCCCATGCCTCCGAAGACCAGGACCACGCCCAGCCACCACCAGACGTATGCCAGGGCGCCGAAGAGCAGCCCAACGACGAGACCGGCCACGATGCCGATGATGCTTGCCAGGAAGCCTTCGCCGAAGATCGATGCGACCACCTGGGCTCCGACGATCAGGCCCACAAAGAAGCCCAGAAACGGCAGCAACAACCGGAAGATCCGATAGCCGAAGAAGCAGACCACCAGGCCGACCGACACCGCTACCAGCGCGACGAAGACATCCATCCAAAATCCTCCTCCGGGTCAGGGCCCCTTCGTCAGTTTCGCCTGCATTCGGACCAGTGTCGATACCCAAAGCAAAAAGCGAGGCGTCCCGCGGCCGCCACCGTCCTCGGCGAGCCGACCACCGGCGACACGGCCGCCAGCAGGCCGATCAGCTCGCCTTCGGTGACGCCAGCCTTGAGCGCGACACATCCCCCCAGCGCCCGACGGTTGCCTGCACCACGATCGGCACCCCTCCGCCTGGAACCGCGCCCCGTACCGCCGGCGCAGTCGCAACATCCCGAAAATGGCAGGTTCCCAACGGCTTGACGTACACGAACTGGTACACCACCGCGCTGTTTCCGTATGCGAACGGGCACATTCCGTTCAAGTGCGCGACCATAGCCGGGGTCCTCGGCGAGCGCGGTTGGAATAGCTATATGCTCGAGCCGTACCTCGATCTCGAGACAGAGGCTGTCGCGTTGATGGCGCGGGAGTAAGCCGTTGGTGGGTGAGGTCACGCGATGACGGAAGGAACAAGGGCCGCCGAAGCAACCACGGCGCCGACGGGCGTCGGCGGCCCCGACAAGGGCGGCCTGGTCCTAGCCTCCCTGATCATCGTCGCCGCCGTTGCCAATCTGAACCTGTCGGTGGCAAACGTCGCGCTGCCGTCGATTGGCGCTGCCTTCGAGGCGTCCCAGACCTCGCTTGACCTGGTGGCAGTGGGCTACTCGCTTGGCCTGGCCGCGTCGGTTCTATGGCTCGGTGCGATCGGCGATCGCTACGGCCGCAAGATGCTGCTGCTCCTCGGCATCGCGCTATCGATCCCGGCTTGCCTGGTGGCGTCGTTCGCGCCAAGCATCGAGGTGCTGATCGCGGCGCGCATCGTGGGCGGCATATCTGCCGGCATGGCGTACCCAACGACGCTGGCGCTCATCACAGCCCTCTGGGCGCCTGGGCCGGGGCGGACGCATTCGATCGCCCTCTGGTCTGCCCTTGGCGGCGCCATCGCCGCGCTTGGCCCGCTGGTGGGAGGCTTCATGCTGGAGCGATTCGAGTGGGGATCGGTCTTCCTGGTCACCTTGCCCCTAGCGGGCGTAGCCCTGTTCATGGCCTGGCGTTTCGTGCCGGCCCACGTCAACGAGACGGTCGACCCCGTCGACAACCTGGGCGGCATCCTGTCCGCGCTGCTGGTGGGCACGCTCATCCTGGGCATCAACTTCGCGCCTGTCCCGAACATGGGTGCGCTGGTCATTGGCCTGGCACTCGTCTGTCTCGCGGCGACCGCAGCCTTCGTCATCCGCCAGCGTCGCGCCAAGGATCCGCTCTATGACCTGGACATCGCCGCTCGGCCCACGTTCTGGGTCGCGGCGGTGGCCGGCATCATCGTCTTCGGATCGCTGATGGGCGCCATGTTCATCGGCCAGCAGTACCTGCAGAACGTCCTCGGCTATTCGACGTTGGAAGCCGGCATGGCGATCATTCCGGCCGCGCTGGCGATGGTCCTGGTGGCGCCGCGGTCAGCCGTGATCGTCGAGGCACGGGGCGCTCGGGCGACCCTGCTGTTCGGTTACGTCTTCGTCGTCGGCGGGTTCCTGACGATGCTTCTCCTCTGGGGTGAGGGCAGCAGCTACTGGGTCGTGGCCCTCGGCTACGCGCTGGTTGGGGTCGGCGTCGGCCTCGCGGGCACGCCGGCGTCCAGGTCACTCACCGGTTCGGTGCCGGTCACCCGTGCTGGCATGGCATCCGGCACGGCCGATCTGCAACGTGACCTGGGTGGGGCGATCATGCAGTCGATCTTCGGCGCGCTTCTGACTGCGGGCTATGCGGCTGCTGCCGCCGGCGCCCTGGCCGGGGCCCCGCCGAATCCCGACCTGACCACCAGCGTTCAGAACCAGCTGACGATGTCGTTTGCCGGGGCGGCCGACATTGCGGCGCAGTACCCGCAGTACAGCACCCAGATCCTCCAGGCTGCCAAGGAATCCTTCCTGGCCGGGGACCAGTGGGCCTACCTGGCGGGCATCGTTGCCGTGCTCGTGGGTGCCACGCTCGTGTTCTTCAAGTTCCCGCACAGGGACGAGGAGCACCGGCTGCTGGCCGAGTACCACGAGCAGGACGCCGCGGCAGCAACACCGCCACCGGTGACAGCTGCGCCCGCTCCCGTCCAGCCATCACCAGCATGAAGCGGCAGGGTTCCTGGCGATCGGCCTGGTCGTGCGCTGGCGGTAGGAGGAGGCCGCAGGGGAGATCAAGGGCCCGCTCGCCCAGGCATCGAACGTGAGCTCGGGAAGCGGGCCTCCGCGGCGACCTGAGCCGCGCTAGCCTGTCCGCGTGCCGGACCAGCCCGATCGTCCTGACGTGAGCCCACGCCTGCCAGAGGCGGTCGAGGCGCTCGATGCCGCGGTGCGAGGCATCAGCGGCGTTCTCGACATCGACCAGGTCCTGCAGCTGATCGTCGACCGCGTGCGCGAGCTGGTGAACGCGACCTATGCCGCGCTCGGCATCGTCGACGAAGCCGGGCGGATAACCCAATTCCTCACCAGCGGGATCACGGCGGAGCAGCGCCGCGCCATCGGCGACCTGCCGCGCGGCCATGGGCTGCTGGGCCTGATCATCCGCGAGAACCGGGCATATCGGGTTCCGAAGATTGCGTCGCACCCCGAGAGCTTTGGCTTTCCACCGAACCACCCACCCATGACCTCGTTCCTGGGTGTGCCGATCACCGTCAAGGGCGACGTGGTCGGCCGCCTGTATCTCACGGACAAACGGGACGCCTACGAGTTCAGCGCAAATGACCAGGCCTTGGTCGAAACCTTCGCGCTGCACGCGGGCATCGCCATCGATAGTGCGCGGCTGCACGACCAGGTCCAGCGACTTGCGGTGGTGGACGAGCGGGATCGGATCAGCCGCGACCTCCATGACGGCATCATCCAGAGCATCTACGCGGTCACACTGTCCCTCGACGACGTCCCGGAGCTGGTGAGCGAGGATCCGAACGAGGCCCGGGCTCGGGTCGATGCCGCCATCGACGCGCTGCATGCGGTCATCAAGGACATCCGTACGTTCATCTTCGGCCTGCGTCCGATCCTCCTCGATTCGGGCACTGTCATGGACGGGCTCGGAACCTTGGCCGATGAGCTCCGGCGCAACACGGCGATCGAGATCGAGGTCAGGGGTGAGGCGCCGCCCGACCTGTCAGTCGAGGTGGTGGCCGAGCTCCTGACGATCGCGCGCGAGGCCCTCGCCAACGTGGCCCGGCACTCTGCCGCACGCCATGCCGAGCTCGCACTCTCGGCTGCCAACGGCGGCGTTCGGCTCGTCATGGCGGATGACGGGCAGGGCTTCGATCACACAGCCACCCCCGTCGCCGGACACCACGGGCTGGCCAACATGCGGGCTCGGGCAGAGCGCCTCGGTGGGACGTTGGTCATCGAACGCGGCGGCGAACGTGGTACGCGCATTATCGTGGACATACCGCGGACCGAACCGCCCGAGGATTGAGCCAGTGACAACCGATCAGGCCGAGCGCCCCCTCCGGCTCTTGGTGGTCGACGACCATGAGGTCGTCCGCCAGGGTCTGGTGGCGCTGCTCGACCGCCGCGACGGATTCGAGGTCGTGGCGCAGGCGGGCTCGGTGGCCGAATGCCTTGCGCAGGCCGCGCGCTTCGAGCCCGACCTGGTGATCATGGACGTCCGCCTGCCCGACGGCTCAGGAATCGAGGCCTGTCGCGAAATACGGGCGACCTACCCCGCGACGCGCGTCGTCATGCTCACGAGCTACCCGGACGAGGAGGCTGTCCTTTCGGCCATCATCGCTGGCGCCAGCGGCTACCTTTTGAAGCAGGTGCGTGGCCGCGACCTGGTCAGCGCGTTGGAGTCGGTCGCTCGCGGCGAGTCTCTGCTCGACCCGGCCGTGACCGAAAAGGTGCTGGAGCGCGTGCGGCGGGTCGCCAGCGGATCGGACACTGATGAGCTTTCCGACCTCACCGCTCAGGAACGCAGGATCCTGCTCCTGGTTGCGGACGGGAAGACGAACAAGGAGATTGCTGCCGAGGTCTTCCTCTCGGACAAGACCGTCAAGAACTACGTCAGCAGCATCCTCTCCAAGCTCAACCTCCAACGGCGGACCCAGGCGGCAGCGTTCGTCGCCAAGCACCACCTCTCGCCCGAGGATCGTTAGCCGACGTGTTCGGCAGCAGCCTTATCCAGCTCACCGAGTAGCCAGCGGGCGGTGCCCTCGGCTGCGATGTGCAGCAACGCCCGGTCCGCGACCCGCCCGATCGCCCCACCAGGCGGCGCGTACCAGCCGGAAACAGTCAGCTCGCCGCGGCGTTCCACGAGTGTTCCGGAAAAGACCGGGAATAGGGGGGCGAGGCTTGAGGCGCGCCAGCTGACCTCGATCTGCCAGCCTTCATCGAGTGGTTCGAGAACGCCCAGGTCCACGTAGGCAGCCTTGCCGAACGTCACCAGAGACGGCCGGTCGCTGACCCGCAGCCGCAGGTCGGCTTCATGACGATGCATGCCTGGCGGCGCGTCCTCCACCTCTGGGCCGAGCCAGGTACGCGCCGCGCGGATCGCCCACGCCAGCCGTTCTGGGGTGGTGGTCGAGATCCGCCTCACCACCAGGCGGCTGAGCGCCTCGTCGGAGGACGCTGACCCGGCCGCGGGGGTCACGCTAGCGCTCCTCGACGATCAGCGCCGTGACCATGCCGAACATGCCGTTCGGGCCTTCGGCATGGGTGAGGATGTGGCAGTGGAACGCCCACACGCCGGCCTCGGTGGCCTCGATGAGCACGTCCACCCGCTGGCCGGGTGCGACCAGCACGGTGTCCTGGTAGTAAGGCTCGGGGACCGTGTAGCCATCCAGTGCGATGACCTGCTGACGCATGCCGTGCAGGTGCATCGGATGGATCTGGAGCCCTTCGTTCATGTAACGCACACGGATGACGTCACCCTGTTTCACGCTGATCGGCTCGGTCGCCGGAAAGCCCTTGCCGTTCAGGGTGAAGCCCAACGGGCCGTCGTTGACGATCATGGCGTAATCCAGGTCGACCGTCGGCTCGTTGGCACTCGCATCGGTCACGATGAAGGCGCCCAGCAGGCCCATCGGCACCTGCTCATCGGCCATGAAGTGGCTGTGGTACATGTGCGAGCCCGCGTTCCGGATCGTGAACTCGTAGGTGAATGACTCGCCTGGCATCACCGCCGGTTGGTTGATGACGGGGACGCCGTCCATCGCGTTCGGCACGTACAGGCCGTGGAAGTGGATCGTGGTCGGCTCCGGCAGTTCGTTGTGCAGCACGACCTGGACACGATCACCCACGTTGGCGTGGAGCTGCGGTCCCGGCACTGTGCCGTTATAGGCGTATGCCTCGACTGTCACCCCCGGCTCGGTTTCCCACTGGATGACCGATGCGGTCAGCTCCCACTGCTTTGTTCCATCGTCCAGGATGGTCGGCTCCAGCACCTGGTTGCCCTTGCCCTCCGTCTCGGCCGGGAACTGGCCGGTGCGGGCAGCATCGGCGGCCGCCATCTGCTGCGCGGTCATGGACGCCTCCGGTGAGGCCGATGCGCCCGGTTCCCCCGTGGCCGCCACCATCACCTCGCCACGCATGCCGGCGTCCGCGTGGCCCGGCACCGAGCAGAGAAAGGTCAGGCCGCCGCCCGGAATCGTCACTTCGCCCGTCGCGACCGTGTGAGCCTCGGCCGAGATCTTGGTGCCATCGGCGAAGGTCAGGTCGTGGAGCACCCCGCCGTCGTTGGTGAACGTCACCGCGTAGGTGCCCGGCGCGTCGACGTGCACCATGGCTGGTTCGAATCCCAGGTCGAAGGCGCGCACCTCGATGGAGCCGATGGGTCCGGTTGGGATCGGCGCCGAGGCGGAGGGGGAGGCCTGGCTGGCTTCGCCCCCCGGCGCGCCGAGCACCAGGGCAGCAAAGACCATGACTAACGCGAACATCGTTCCCGCGGTGGTGAAGGCGATCCAGAGGGCGAGCGTACGGGGCATGCGGTCTCCGTGGCGATACGAGTGAATTTCCGGTCAAGGCTAGAGACTCGATCGCGCTGCTCGTAGGGCCGAACGGCCCGGGGCCGATGGGCCGCCTGGACCGCGGGGTGCGGCCTATTCGGCCCGCCGGAAGGGGCACACCGGCACATGGAGGCGGCTTCGGGCCGCCGTAGCGTTCTGCCAACGAGTTACGTACCGCAATGTTCAGAAAGGTGGAACTCACGATGACCGGCCTGACCGCCTCACGGGCCTACGGCATCCTGGCGCTCCGGGTCGTGACCGGCTTCTACTTCCTGTGGGCCGGCCTCGACAAGCTCTTCACCTTCATCGGTGGGGCGGAGCCGTTCAGCGCCGCCGGCTTCCTGTCCTTCGGAACCGCTGGCACCACGTCGGCGGCCGTCGCCGAAGGCACGATTGTCAACCCGACCGCCCCGTTCTGGGCCGACGTGGCCAGCAACACAGCCCTCCTGAGCACGATCGACGTGCTCGTTCCGGTCGGGCAGATCCTGATCGGCACGGCGCTGATCCTCGGCTTCGCAACCCGCTTCAGCGCGGTGATGGGCTTCCTGATGATGGCCTTCATCACCACCGCATCCTGGGACTTCGCCCACGGCTGGCTGAACTCGAGCAGCTTCCTCGGCATCGTGGCCCTGATCCTCGGCGTCATTCGCGCCGGTGAGGTCTACGGAGTCGATGCGCTGATCGACGAGCAGCCCATCGTCAAGCGGACGCCCGTCCTGCGGTATGTCCTCGGGTGAGGCCCGCCACGGCCTTCAGCCCCACGCCGGTCGGCGCCAACGCCGGCCGGCGTTCCTTTGCCCAGCGCGATGCGCCGGCGAGACGTGCCATATGTCCCTTGCGGGATGTGACCGTCGGCACTGGGGCGGCATCCGGCTCGCGGAAATGCTTAGCGCGGCACTAAGCCTTTGGACCGCAGCGGCTGCTCCCGTTGCCACAGACAAGGAACCACGGTCATGATGCTCCCGCGCCCGCTCGTCCTCTTCCTGGCCTTCTGCGGTGGCGCTGCGCTCTTTGCGGCGCCGCTCCTGTTGGCCGCCGTGGCCCTCGGCCAGCCGGCGCCGCCAGCCGCCGCGGCGGAATCGCCCACGGCGCAGCCAAGCGCGAGCGCGGGAAACGATGAGATCCTCGGCACGCTGACCTTCCGAGCCTTCGACCTCGGCTTTGATCCGACGAGCGTCGAGGTCGACAAGCCCGGTCGCTACACGGTCAGCTTCGTCAATGAGGGCGCGATCCTGCACAACATCGCCTTTGCCGACGGGACTGTGGTGCAGGCGGAGGCGGGGCACACCGCCGAGGGCGAAGTCCTGGTGCCGGCCGAAGGGCTCGGTTACCTGTGCTCCATCCCCGGGCATGCCGATGCCGGGATGACCGGCGCAATCACCGTCGCCGGCGGGCACGCGGAAGTGCCGCACGCCGGACCGTCCCAGGCGCCCGGGGAGAATCCGACCATTGAGCCAGATCCCAACGCGCCGGCGTACACCCCGCGCGACCCGGCCGCTCCGCCGGTGGCTGACGGTCGGATCCAC
>DATEOS010000146.1:0-2117 GCA_035273815.1 Candidatus Limnocylindria bacterium | reverse complement strand
AGCCAGGCGATGAAGGCGACAGCGAGTGCTGTCCACTGCGCGGTGTCCGCAGCCGTCCACCCCGCGACCCTGGCACCGGCCATGAACAACCCGAAGGCAACCGTGACGCAGGCGATCGAAATCGCCATGCTCCGCCGCTTGCCCAGCAGCAGGGCGAAGGTGCGGTCGCCCCGGCGTTCATCCTCGTCGAACTGGTACAGTTGAGTCAGGGGATAGAGGCCGGCGAACAGCGCCCCGAATCCCCACACCACGAACCATCCCCATACCGTGAGCGGCTCGCCGGTGCTGGCCCACCCCGCGAGCGGCGTGAGGGTGCCGAAGCCCAGGAGGTTGATGATCCAGTCGGCACCCGCGACCGCCTTGAGGCGCGCTGGGGGAACCGAGTAGAGCACCGACATGAGGAGGCAGGTGAGGTACAGCCAGGTGTACGGTCGTGGCAGCAGCAGCGAGACGAACAGCCCCGTAAGCATGAGACCGAGCCCGAAGCCGAAAAGTCCCCTTGGCGGCGGCGGGGGACGCCTCAGGTACGCGACATCGCCCTCGTCCCTGTCGAACGCACTGTTGATGGCCAGCGTCCCGCCGTTGAGTGCCACCACCCAGAGCACCAGCCCGAGCAGCACGGCACCGGCCTGCTCACCCAAAGCCGCGCGCGCGAACCCCAGCGCGAGCAGTGCTCCAAGCAGCGTGTGACCGGCCATGATCGGCCACTCGGCCGGCCGAAGATGCAGCAGGTAATCGAGACGGGAACCCAGCAGCTTGTAGCCCAGCGCCCGCGCGGAGCTTCCCCCCGCGGTCACCAGTGGAGCCCGACGTGGCGCGCGGCGAGCTTGAGGCCATGCAGTGTCAGGTCCGCATCCACCACATCGACCGACGTGCAGAGCGGCGCGACCACGACCGACAATCCACCCGTTGCCACGACCCTTGCCTCGTTCCCCGTTCCCTCTTCCCTGTTCCCGGCGGCGCCCGGCCACTCCGCGCGGAGACGACGGACCATCCCATCCACCGAGTCGGCCGCCCCGAAGAGGACGCCTCCCTGGATGTGCTCCTCCGTGGTGCGACCGATGGCGCGCGCCGGCGGACGCAGTTCCGTCGCCGTGAGCTTTGCCGCCTTGCGCACCAGCTGGTCGGCCGACGTGCGGAGCCCGGGCATGATCGATCCGCCGATGAACCGGCGATCGGCGGTGACGCAATCGAAGGTGGTGGCGGTTCCGAAGTCGACCACGATGCAATCGCCCGGATACCGGTCGAGCGCGCCGAGGATGTTCACGATCCGGTCGGCGCCCACGGCGAACGGCTCATCCACGTCCAGGGTGAGCGGCAGCGGCGTCCGGGCGTTGATCGAGTGCGCCCGCTGTCCCGTGGCACTCTCCACGCCATCGGCGACGCTGCGCGTCACCGGCGGCACCACCGAGGCGAGGCAGGCGGCCCGCACCTCGCTCGGCGAGTGCCCGCGCTGCATGAGGAACGAGCCCAGGTCGGCACTCCACTCGTCGGGCGTGCGTTCCGGCGTGGTCGTGAGTCGCCAGTGCGAGACGAGATCGTCGCCCCGGTAAAGGCCGACGGTGATCTCGGTATTTCCGATGTCGAGGACTAGGAGCATGGCGGCAAGCTATACCTCGATACCGTCGCTCGCCACGATCTCGAGGCGGCCAGCGTCACTATCGAGAAGGAGTCTTCCGGCGGAACTGATCCCCCGGATCACGCCGGTCACTGGTGCCCGCAGCGTTCTTCCGGCAAGCCAGTCCCGCTGGCGCCACGCGTCGAGTTCCTCATCGGAGAGCACTGCCGCCGACGGCAGCCGGCCCAGGGCCGCCGCCAGCGGCGCGGCGAGAGCCGCGGCATCGAGGTCGGGTCGCCACTGCGACAGCGCGGCGGGAGGAAAGCGCGCGTCGGACGGCAGCGGGTTCGTCACGTTGAGCCCGAGTCCTACCGCGACCCAGCTGTTCGCGGCACCCCAGCGGCCCTCGCACAGGATCCCGCCCACCTTCGCCTCATCGATGATGACATCGTTGGGCCACTTCAGTCGCACGGGCGGCAGTCCCCCGACGGTGTCGAGCACCCTGGCGACTGCCAGGCCCGCCCTGATGCTCAGCAGCTGGGCGAGGTCGGCGGGTCCG
>DATEOS010000145.1:0-5386 GCA_035273815.1 Candidatus Limnocylindria bacterium | reverse complement strand
ACCTGTGGCGCCGCGCCCTGGACCGGGTTCCGCGTCACCGGCGGACGCGGCTGGAGGCGGTGGGCACACGAGCCGTCAACGTGTTGGGCGGGTACATGCTCGGCACCGCCGTTATCTCACTGTTCGGCGCCGTGACCAGCGCCCTGATCATGGTGATCCTCGGCCTGCCGCTCGCGATCCCGATCGGCATCCTTACCTTCTTCTCCGGCTTCATCCCGCTGGTTGGGTCGGCGGTCACCACCGGGCTGGCCGTGCTCATCGCGCTGGCGGTCGGCACACCATTCGATGTCGTTGTGATGGGGATCTGGACGATCGTCTTCAATATCGTGCAGGGCAACTTCGTGACGCCGCTCGTCTATGGGCGGGCCTTCAGCCTCCACCCGGCCATCATCCTGCTGGCCATCCCGGCAGGCTCCGAAGTCGCCGGGGTGCTCGGCATGTTCCTGGTCGTGCCGTTCGTGGCGATCATCGCCGCCACCTGGCGACCGATTGTGGAGTTGCTGGAGGCCGACGCCGCCGGCGCTGCCTGATCGGGCCGCTCAGGCGCCAGGCCGCTTCCATTCAGTGCCGTCAGCGAAACGCTCGCGCTTCCAGATTGGCAGGCGCTCCTTGATGGCCTCGATCACGTAGCGGTTGGCCTCGTAGGCCTCAGACCGATGGGCCGCGGCGGTCACGATCGCCACCGCGGCCTCGCCGATCGGCACGAGGCCGGTGCGGTGTGCCACGCCTACCGCCGCGCCCCAGCGCGACTCGGCTTCCGAGGCGATCTCGCTCAGCGCGGCGATCGCCATCTCGGGGTAGGCCTCGTACTCGAGCTCGAGCACCGTGCGGCCGTCGTCGGCGGTGTCCCGCGCACGTCCGACGAAGGTCACAATCGCCCCGTGCCCCGGCCGGGCCAACGCCGCTTCCAGGGCCGCCACGTCGATCGGGCCTTCCGTCAGGGTCATGGTGGAGCCGCCGCTGACCGGTGGCAGGAAGGCCACCTCGTCACCGTCGGCCAGGATCGCATCCCAATCCGAGAAGGCGCCGGCCCTGGCTGGCCGCACAAAGGCCCGATGCTCCTGCAGCGCCGGGTAGCGGCCTGCCATCGCTTCCCAGGCGTCTTCCAGCCGGGCAGATGTCGGCAGCTCGATGACGGCGCGTGCGGCCGATAGCTCGCGGAGGATGGCGAAGGTGCGGACCGTGACCTGCATCGGGCTCAGATCGGCACACCGGTCAGATAGGTGATGCTTGCCCCGGCTATGGCGCCGGCCATGATGAAGGCCAGACCGATGTACAGCAGGCCAGTGCTCGCCTGCAATGACGGCGCACGGCTGGCCAGGATGGCCAGCACGGTGACGCCGATCGGAAGCAGGATGCCGACCGCCAGACGCAGCCAGGTGAGCCAGCCGATCGGCCCGCCCAGCGGCCCGCTGCTGACCGTCACGACCGCCACCACGAAGATGAGGACCTGCAGCAGCAGGGCGACCAGCAGCAGCCACATCATCCGGCGCAGCGGCGTCGGCGACAGCTTCGGGGTGACCAGGTACCAGTGGCCGAGCAGCATGGCCGCATTGACGGCGCCCAGCGCCAGGGCGGCGAGGGCCAGCTGCACGCTGAACAGGAGTGGGCTGAAGGTCGGGCTGCCCGCAGCCAGGGTGGCCAGCGCCAGGACCCCGATCAGGCCGCCGGCGATTGCCAGGCCAGAGCGTGGCAGCCGGGCCATCGACGCAATGAGGTAGGCCGCGGTCACCGCCACGAAGGCCAGCACCAGCACCCGCCGCGTGCCGGCGGTGGATGCATCCAGCGCGGTGCCCGCGGACAAGTTGAGCTCGGAGAGGAGCAGCACGGCGGCGAATGCGGCCAGCATCCAGGCCATGAACAGCCGGTAGCCGCTGGTGGTGCCGCCCAGCAGCTCCGTGACGCCCACCACCAGCAGCGTGCCGGCACTCAGCGCGGCCCAGAAGATCCAGTTGACGAACGGCAGCGCCTCGACGGACATCAGTCGGCTGGCGCCAGCGAGCCCGTCAGCGCGATCTCGACCCAGCCGTCCGGGCTGGTGCGGAGCGGGAAGGTCTCCACTGGCTCGGTCGCGGGCGGAATCACCGCCGCCCCCGTCCGGATATCGAAGCAGCCGCCGTGCCAGGCGCAGGTGAGCAGCTCGTCACGAGGATCGAAGCCCGCCTCGGACAGCGGGAAGTCCTGGTGGCTGCAGTTGTTCTGGACGGCGAAGAACTCACCGACATGACGAACCACGACCACCGGCGTGCCGTCGATCTCGACCGGGATCAGCTCACCGTCGCGCAGCTCGTCGCGGTGCAGGAGGCGCGCCCAGCGCGGCGGCCGCACGGGCGCAGGCGGCGCCTCGGAGAGCGGCTCGGTCACGTGCCCTACAGTGGCCGGGCGAAGGCCAGCAGGCGCGGCTCGGTCATGTCCTCGATCGACCAACGAATCCCTTCCCTCCCGAGGCCGGAGTCCTTCACGCCGCCGTACGGCATGTGGTCGATCCGCCAGGTGGGAACGTCGTTGACGATCACGCCGCCGACCTCCAGCTGGTCATGCGCCCGCAGCGTTCGCTCGAGGTCGTTGGTGAAGACGCCGCACTGCAGCCCGAACTGCGAATCGTTGATCCCGGCCAGGCCGGCGGCAAAGTCCGGCACACGGAACAGGTTGACGACCGGGGCGAAGACCTCCTCGCCGCAGACGCGCGCCTCCTTCGGCACGTCGATCAGCACGGTCGGCGGGTAGAAGAGGCCGTTCGGCTCGCCGCCGGTCAGGGCGCGCGCGCCGTCAGCCAGCGCCTCCTGCACCCACTGGTGCGTGCGGGTGACCGCCTTCTCGTCGACCATCGGCCCCAGGTCGGTGGCCGGATCGAGCGGGCTGCCGATCTGCATGGCCCGCACCTTGTCGGCGAAGTGGCGCGCGAACTCGTCGAAGATCGCGTCGACCACGTAGATGCGCTGGACGCTGATACAGACCTGGCCGGCATACGCGAACGAGCCGTAGACGAGGCGGTTGATCGCCCAGTCCAGGTCCGCCGTCTCATCGACGACCGCTCCCGCATTGCCGCCCAGCTCCAGCACGACCTTCTTCTTGCCCGCCTCGGCCTTCATCTTCCAGCCGATGCTCGGCGAGCCAGTGAAGCTGAGCAGCTTGAAGCGATCGTCGCGAACCATGGCGTCGCCGGTCGGCCGATCCATGGGCAGGATGCTGACCGCGCCGTGGGGCAGGTCGGTCTCGGCCAGGTAGCGCGCCACCCGCAGCATGACCAGGGGGTCCTTCGACGGCGGCTTGAGCACGATGCTGCAGCCGGCGGCCAGCGCCGGGGCCACCTTGTGCGCCGCGAGGTTGAGCGGAAAGTTGAATGGGCTGATGCCCGCCACCGGGCCGATCGGGTAGCGCCGCACGATGCCGCTGCGGCCCCTGCTGGCTGCGTTCCAGTCCAGTGGCAGCCACTCCCCGTTGATGCGGAGCGCCTCCTCTGCCGCGGTACGGAAGGTCAGCGAGCCGCGGGACACCTCGCCGCGCGCGTCCTTGATGGGCTTGCCCGACTCCCTGGTCAGCAGCTCGGCCAGCTCGTCTGCGTCGCGGGCGATGCAGTCGGCTACGTGCGCCAGCGCATCGCGGCGCTCGTAGCTGGCCAGCCGGCGCAGGGCGGCCAGGCCCTCCACCGCCGCCCCGGTAGCGCGTTCGAGCTCGGCGGGACCGGCCTGCCAGGTCGTGCCGACCAGGTCGCCGGTGGCGGGGTCGCGGACCTCGAGCGGACTGCCGGCCTCGACGAATTCGCCCGCCAGGTAGATCGGGACGGTGGGAGCGGCGACCTCGGTGGACATGCGGCGATTCTAACGCCGGCCCACCGATTGGCTCGAAGGGCTTGACCTTGTAGTGACTGTAGGGTTTAGCCTGCAGCCGATGAACATCTCGACCCTCGCCCGGCGCGCCGGCATCTCCGCCTCGGGGGTCCGCTGGTACGAGACGGCCGGCATCCTGCCGCCGCCGCGGCGAGGATCGAACGGCTACCGGCTCTACTCCGAGGCCGACCTGTCACGACTCAAGCTGATCCTCACCCTGCGCCGTCTTGGCCTGGGTCCGGCGGAGGCTGGACAGCTTGCGGTCCGTTGCCTGGACGGCGGGGCGCTCGATCCGGAGCTCGCCGCGGCACTGGAGGATCAGCGGCGTCACATCGCGGAGCAGCGCGAGGAGCTGGAGCGGCTCGAGATCGAGCTGTCGGACCTGGAGACCACCATCGATGCCGCCGCCTCCGGGCAGGCGGACGGCGCGGACCGCGGACCGATCACGGTGCTGTTCGTGTGCAACGGCAACTCGGCCCGCAGCCAGATGGGCGAGGCATTGCTCGGGCGGTTCGGCGGCGAGGATTTCCACCCGCTGTCCGGGGGCACGCGGCCCAAGCGCGTGCATCCATTGACGGTCCGCGTCCTGGCGGAGCTGGGTATCGACTGGCGTGCTGCACGCGCCAAGCCGGTCACTCAGCTGCTCGACCAGCCGCTGGATTACGTCATCACCCTGTCCAACTCTGCGCGCGAGGAGTGCCCAGTCTTCCGCGGGCCTCACAGCTCGCTGCACTGGCACCTGGAGGACCCGGCTGCGGTGGAGGGGAGCGAGGAGGAGCAAATGGAGGCGTTCCGCGCCACCCGGACCGAGCTCTCGGTGCGGCTCAGGCCCTTCATCGAGATCGCGCGCCGCGCAGCCGGCCACATCCCGGCGGTGATCGCGCCCGCAGACAAACCCGCAGCACAAGGAGCCAACGCATGAAGTTCGGAGTCGTCATCTCCTTCGGAACCGTCCACGACTAGGTGGCCCACTTCTAGGCACAAGGAGGCGAATCGTGGCATTGCCGTACAACGAGCCCCTCACGCCCCGGGAGCCAGGCGACCGGGTCATCCCGGAGCCGCCTCGCCGCGGCGAGGCCGGCGGCGAACCCTGCGGCGTCTGCGAGGGCAGCGCCACCGACGCCGTCTGGTCAGACGAGCATTTCACCCTCCACCCGCCGGTGGGCGGCAGCCTGCCGGGCACGGTCTGGCTGGCGAGCCGGGTGCATGTCGACTCGTTCAAGGACCTGCCGCCGGACGCGGCCGCGGCCTTCGCGCCGCTAGCCGGTCGCATCGAACGCGCGATCCTGTCGCTTGGCGACGTCGGACGCGTGCACGTGTACCGCTGGGGGGATGGCGGCGCCCACTTCCACGTCTGGTTCCTGCCGCGCCCGCTCGGCATGCTCGAGGCGAAGAACCAGATGCTGCCATTGTGGGAGGACGTGCTGCCCAACGTCAGCGACGAAGAGCTGGCCGACGCGGCACGCCGGGTGGCAGCCGCGCTGTGAGCGTGACCGCCGTGCTCGATCGGCGGCTGGGGACCGATGACGCGGTCGTCATCGGCCTCGGCTCGATGA
>DATEOS010000144.1:0-4698 GCA_035273815.1 Candidatus Limnocylindria bacterium | reverse complement strand
AAAACCCGGCCCATAGCCGATAAGCAGTGGCGCTGGCGCAGCCGACACGAGGGCAGGGCCGGCCATCGCGGCGATCACGAAGGATGTCGTCAGACAGAGTGTCGCGAGGGTACGCGTAGATCGATTGCGGGTCATCGTTTGGTATGCCTCGTCTCGGTACTGACCCGGCGGACACTGCCTGGAAAGCTGAGGCTCCCCGCGGGTTGGGCGCCGCACATTGTATGCGCTGGGTCAGGTATTGGCTAGTACGAACGGACTCCCTCTATCCACACCAGAGCGCACTTAACGCCCTAGAAGGGTCGCAGGCAACGGTAGCGGTCAGGATCCGTTGACCGTTGTCACCCCAGGGACCTCGCCAGAGTGAATCGGCAGACCGCCCAGCCATGCACCAGGCGACGCCCTCCGCGTCGCGCAGGCGACCGGCAGCGCATGAACCGGCTGGTGGCTCCCCCCTCGAGACCGAGTGTCAGGCGTCGACCGCGGACAGGAATACCCACCAGCCGTCGAGCGCCGCGGAGGTGGCGACCACGGCGGCCTCCTCATCGGCCTCGGAGGAAGCCAGCGACGCGATCATCTCGCGCTCCGCGCCCGAGTGCTCGACATCCAGCGTCGAGTGCACGGTGAAGAAGCCGAGCGTCCTGGCGTCGTCCACGCCGTAGCGATCCCGCAGGCCGTTGATCTTCTCGGTCGCGACCTCCGGCACCTGGCCCTCGTACGCATACAGGGCGGCCACGCCGGCGGCCAGCGGCGCATCGGTCACCGCCGACCAGTAGGTCGACAGCAGCTCCTTCGTCCCATCGTTTTGTGACGCTGCGCGCACGTCCTCGCGATCAACGCCGATGCCCTCGCCGAAGCGCAGCCACATCTCCGCGTGGTTGACCTCGCCGTGCTCCTCGTCCCACAGGTTGTCCAGGATGGACTGCCGCACGGCAGCGTCCTCGGAGCGGGTGTGGAGCGCAGACAGCAGCCGCGGGAAGGTCGATTCGAAGGCGTAGTACTGGCGTGCGTACTCCTGCAGGGCCTCGCGGCTCAGGGTGCCCTCGCGCCACTTCGTATAGAACGGGTGCTTCAGCAGATGGCGCTCGGCGATGAGCGCATCAATGCGCTCGAGCACGGTCCCTTCGCGCACGGTCATCGGATCTCTGGCCTCCCTCAGGCAATGGCGGCCCCGCGGGTGGGGCCGGAATGGGCGAAGGATAGACCGATGGGTGGGCGGTTGCTCGATCAGCCGCCGAACCAGGCGGTCAGGCGCTCCGCCTCGAACCGCTCCTTCTCTTCGCGCTGCTCATGAGAAGGCGCGGTCAGCTCAGCGGTCGGCGGATCGGCGAAGAAGTCGCCACGGATCTGGCTGGCCTCGCCGCCGCCCATTTCGAGGAAGCAGGCGCCGCGGCCGTGAAAGGTCGCGTCCGGGGACTCGCCGCGGAGCTGCGCCGCGATCCGGGCGGCCACGACTTCGCCTTCCAGTTGGGCGAAGAGCCCGGCCTTTGGCAGGGCGACGCCGTTGGACAGCGGAATGGCGGTGCAGTCGCCAATGGCCCAGATCCCGGGATGACCGGTCTCCAACGTCCCGCGCTCAACCCGGACCCAGCCATCCTCGGCGGCCAGGCCGGCGTCCACCAGCAGCTGCGGGACTCGATGACGGGGCACCGCCAGCAGCAGGTCACAGAGGACGGGCTCCCCATTGGCGAAGGCAACCCCCTCTGCCGTCACCTGCGTCGCCACACGGCCCGGCAGGAATCCGATCCCCCGCTCCGCCAGGCGGCTATCAAGTGGTAGGCACCCCGCCGCGCCGACGATCGGGAGTGTGATCGGCGCGGGCGTGAAGACGCTGACCTCCGCGTCAATGCCCCGCTCATCCAGCCGGTCGGCTAGCAGGAGCGCAAGCTCGTACGGGGCCGGAGGACAGCTGTGCGGCACGCCGAAGATGCCGACCACCGCGCGGCCACCGCGGAAGGCCTCGATGGCCTGGTGGGCATGCTCAAGGCCGTCGCGCGACCAGACATTGACCCCGTGGTCGGCCAGGCCGGGAACCGCGGTCATGTCGTGGGCGGCGCCGAGCGCCAGGACCAGCGCATCGGCCTGGAGGTCTTCACCATCCACCGTCGCGGTGAGCGACGCCGGATCCACTGCCGAAATGTCGCCGTGAATCACCCGGATGCCGCGCTGCTCGAGCTGCGCCAGGTGGCGGGTGCCGTAGGCCAGCGGCGATATGCCGAGCAGGTGCCATGTCTTGCGGAGGCCCATCACGAAGTCGTCGCGCCGGTCCACCAGGACGACTTCATCGTCGGGGGCCAGCTGCCCGCGCAGCGCCACGGCCGCGGCTATCCCGCCAAAGCCGCCACCCAGCACCACCACGCGCGCCATGGGGGCAGCCTACTCGACCGACTCGCTCGCCAGCCGCTGTCCGATGACGTCCTGGGCCGCGGCCAGGCTCTGACGATCCCCGGTCACGGCGCAGACGAAGGCCGCGCGATCGATGAGGTAGGCCTCGGCATCGGTCTCGGCGGTCACGGTGGCGGTGCGTGGGACGTTCTGCAGCAGCGCGATCTCACCGAATGAGTCCCCAGCCTGCATGTGTCGGACGGTGTGCCCGTCGACGCTGGCCGCCGCGAAGCCCTCCGCCAGGACGTAGAAGCTGTCCCCCGCCTCCCCCTGCCGAATAATCGGGCTGCCCGCCGCGAAGCGGGCAGGATGGGCTGCCTCCGCAACCTGCTCGAGGACGGTCAGCGGCAGGAAGTGGAGCATCGGCACGGCGCGCAGGACGGCCATTTCGCGAGCCGGGATGACGGCCAGGTCATCAGTTCGGCGCACGAGCGGCCAGGTCAGGATGGCCAGGGTGGGGAGCACCAGCCCCGTGGCGATCAGGGCTACCTGGATCCCAAGCACCGCCACCATGACCGGCGCCAGCACCGATCCAGCCGCCAGACCCAGCATCACGATGGATTCCAGCATGCCGAAGACGCGGCCGCGCACAGCGTTCGGCACGGTTCGCTGGAGCAGCGTGAAGCCGGCAATGTCCAGCACGGCGTTGCCGATGCCAAGGACGACAAGGACGACAACCGCCAGGCCGGCATTGGGCAGTAGGCCGATGATCAGGATCGGCGTCCCCCACAGGATCAGCCCAAGCGTGAAGAACGGCGCGACCCGCGCCCGCCCGACCAGTGTCATCGCCAGCAGGGCGCCGACGAAGCCGCCGGCGCCCATGGCCGCCGTCAGCAGTCCAAGGCCCTGCTCACCGAGACCCAGCAGCTGCACCGAGGCCGCCACCAGCAGCACGTTGAGCAGGCCGCGAACGAAGATCTGCGCCCCGAACAGGCCCAGGAGCCACCCGGCTTGCGGGTACTCGATCATGGCGCGGAGACCGCCGGCCACAACTGACCAGCCCCGCTCGGCCGCGCGCGTGACCCGCAGCTCTTGGGCGGAGCGGATGCCGAGCACGATCGCGGCGGCAACAAAGAAGGTCGCCGACGGAACGGCGAAGGTGACCCACGGCGCGGCGAGCGCAACCAGGATGCCGCCTACCGCCGGTCCGACCAGGGTGCCGATGCCTTCCATCGTTCCGCTGGCGGCGTTGCTGGCCACCAGCTCTTCCGGCGCGCGCGCCAGCGAGGGCATCAGCGTCATGTAGGTCGGCCGATGCAGGACGCCCAGCAATCCCTCCAGTGCGGCGATGACGAAGATGACCCACGGTGGGCCGCCCATCGCCAGGTTGATGGCCGCCAGGCCAACCAGCGAGCCCCGCCCCGCGTGGATCCCGAGTAGAACCCGATGTCGTGGCAGCCGATCGGCCAGTGATGAGAGGGCCGGCGCCAGGATGCCGGCCGGCAGGGTGCGGACGAGGCCTGCCAGGCCCACCGTCGCCACGCCGCCCACGCCGTAGGCGTAGACGAACAGGGCCACCAGCCACGCCCACTCGGCTGCGTAGCCGAGCATCCACGCCGTCTCCGCCCGGCGGATGTCGGGGTTGGCAGCCACCCGACGCAGTGCCGAGATGGCGAGTCGCAGGCTGCCGATCAACCCTGTCCGCTCCTCCCGCCCCCTGCCGCCGAACGCCTACACTCGACAGAGTGGCACGCCAGAGCAACCACGACCCGGGACCGGACGAATCGTCGGCGCGCGGCGAGACGCAGGCCGCGGCTGCGCGGCATCCGTTCAGCCTGTCCGATGCCACAGTCCGTGTCGGCACTGCCTCGTGGACCGATCCGACCATGACCGCGCCGGGCGTCTTCTACCCACCCGACGCGACGACCGCCGAGGATCGGCTGCGCTACTACGCCGACCAGTTCCCGATCGTAGAGGTGGACGCCACCTATTACGCGCTGCCGAACCGCCACATGGGCGAGGTCTGGCTGGAGCGCACGCCGCCCGACTTCGTGTTCGACATCAAGGCTCACGCGCTGATGACCGGCCAGCCGTCGGAGGCCAAGCGCCTGCCGAAGGAGATCCGCGAGGAGATTCCGCTGGAGCTGGCCGACAAAAAGCGGATCTATGGCAAGGACCTGCCGGCCGAGCTGTACGACGCGATCTGGGACACCTTCCTGGACGCGCTGAAGCCGCTCTACTCGTCGGGCAAGCTGGGGGCGGTGTTCCTGCAGTACCCGCGCTGGTTCTACCCGTCGAACGAGTCGCGCGACCTGATCGTCGACGCGCGCCGGCGGCTGGGCGAGGTCCCGATGGCGGTCGAGTTCCGCAGCGGCA
>DATEOS010000143.1:0-2200 GCA_035273815.1 Candidatus Limnocylindria bacterium | reverse complement strand
GGCGCGGCCGCGGACCGGGTCGGCCACCTTCAGCGCCAGGAAGGTCGAGCCGTGCAGCGCCGCCAGCACCGCCACCGTCACGCCCACGTACAGCCCGTACGGGGTGAGTATGTCGACGAATCCGCCGGTGAACTCCTGGTTCGAGTCGATCGGCACGCCGTGCAGCAGGTCGCCGAGCGCGACGCCGATCAGCAGCGGCGCGAGCAGGCTGCCCGCGGTGAGCAGGATGCTCCAGTTCCGCCGCCACCGCGGCGTGTCCCGGTGGCCGCGGTATTCCACCGCGACGCCGCGCACGATCAGCGCGGCCAGCAGCAGGATCAGCGCCGGGTACAAGCCGGAGAACATCGTCGCGTACCAGCCCGGGAAGGCGGCGAACATGGAGGCGCCGGCGACGACCAGCCAGACCTCGTTGCCGTCCCAGAGCGGGCCGATCGAGCTCACCGCCAGCCGCCGCTCGGCGTCCGTACGGCCGACCAGCCCGTGCAGCATGCCGACCCCGAAGTCGAACCCCTCGAGCACGAAGAACCCGGTCCACAGCAGGGTCACCAGGGTGAACCAGACCAGCGCGAAGTCCATCGCCGGCTCCTTGTCAGTAGGTGGCGACCTGCGGCCGGCGCTCGTCCGGCTCGGGTACGGGCTCGGCCGGCCCCAGCGGCCGGCGGGCGTACCGGACCATCAGGGCCCAGCCCACGACCCCGAAGATCAGGTAGAGCAGCCCGAACGTGACGATGCTCGTCACCACCGCCGCGGTGCCGAGCGACCCGGACACCCCGTCCGAGGTGCGCATCAGCCCCTGCACGATCCAGGGCTGGCGCCCGTTCTCGGTCAGCATCCAGCCGGCCGTGTTCATGACGAACGGGAGCAGGACGGCCCAGACCGCCAGCCGGTTGAACCAGCGCGCGTCGAGGATCCGTTTGCGCCGGAGCAACCAGCCGCCCCAGAGGGCCAGCAGGAACAGCAGCCCGGCCGTATACGCCATCCCGCGCATCGACCAGTACTGCACGAACACGTTGGGCACGTAGTCGTTCGGTCCGTACTGCTGCTGGTACTGGGCGTTCACCTCGTTGAGCCCCTGCACCTGGCCGTTCCAGGAGTTGGTCGCGAGCAGCGAGAGCAGGTGCGGGATCTGGATGACCTTCGTCGGCGTCTCGTCCCGGTTGCCGCCGCCGATCTGGAACAGCGAGAACGAACAGGGCTGGCAGGTCTGCCACTGCGCCTCGGACGCGGCGATCTTCATCGGCTGGTATTTGGTCACCACCACGCCGAGCTCGCTGCCGACGAACATGGCGAGCAGCGCGCCGGGGATGAGCACGGTCAGCGAGAGCTTCGCGGTCCGGCCGAACAGGTCCGCGTCCGAGCGGCGCAGCAGGTGCCAGGCCGAGACCGCGAGCATCACGGTCGCGCCGGTGACCAGCGAGGCCAGCACGACGTGGGTGTAGGCCCAGAGGAAGACCGGGTTGCGCAACACCGCCCAGAAGCTGGTCAGCTCGGCCCTGCCGTTCGCGAGCTGGTAGCCCACCGGGTGCTGCATCCACGAGTTCGCCGCCATGATGAACGCGGCCGACAGCAGCGCGCCGAGCGCGACCAGCCAGACCGTGACCAGGTGCACCCGGGGCGAGAGCCGGCCCCAGCCGAACAGCCACAGGCCGAGGAAGGTCGACTCGAGGAAGAACGCGGCCAGCCCCTCGATCGCCAGCGGCGCACCGAACACGTCGCCGACGAACCGCGAGTAGTCGGCCCAGTTCATACCGAACTGGAACTCCTGCACCAGCCCGGTCACCACGCCGACCGCGATGTTGATGATCAGCAGGGTGCCGAAGAACCGGGTGAGCCGCAGGTAGCCGTCGTCCCGGCTGCGGTACCAGGCGGTATGCAGCACGGCGGTGAGCACGGCAAGCCCGATGGTCACCGGAACGAACAGGAAGTGGTAGATGCTCGTCATCGCGAACTGGAACCGGGAAAGGTCCACAGTGGACATCGGCTCTCCTCGTCGCTCTCCGGCCGCCCGCGCCGCCGCGCACCGCGGGGCGGCAGCGGCGCCGGCTCAAGCAGACAGCGGCCGGTGCCGGGGCCGCGTCATCCCCCGCGGATAGAGGCGCGTCTCAGACGAGCTGCAGCTCCCTGGCCCGCCGGATCGCGTCGTTGCGCCGGGGCGCGCCGAGCTTGCGCAGGATGCCCCGGACGTGCGACTTGACGGTGT
>DATEOS010000142.1:0-10914 GCA_035273815.1 Candidatus Limnocylindria bacterium | reverse complement strand
CCTGCGGGCGGCCCTGGCTGACGGCCTGGTGCCGGTGGTGGCCGGCTTCCAGGGGATCGGGACGCACGGTGAGCTCACCACCCTGGGCCGCGGCGGGACCGACCTGTCCGCCGTGGTGCTGGCGGTTGCGTTGCGTGCTGCCCGCTGCGAGCTGTTCAAGGACGTGGGCGGGGTCATGGAAGCCGACCCCAACCTGGTGCCGGCGGCGCGCCGCCTGGACGAGGTCGACGCCCTGCAGCTGGAGCTCCTGGCCGAGCAGGGCGCCGAGGTGGTTCATCCGGTGGCGGTGCGGCGCGCGCGTCGCGGCCGTATGCCGCTCCTGGTTCGTGGCCTGGACGCCCACGCGCCCCAGACCGTGGTGCGCGCGGTGCGGCCGCGCGGTGCCCAGGCTCAGGGCGTGCTGATGCTGGCGGTGGACCGCATGGAGCGCATCGCGCGGGTCAGCGTGGTCGGTCCGGCGCCGATGGTTCCCGAGCTGCTGCCGGTGCCGGCGCACGGCGCGGGGAGCTTCGACGAGGGCGGCATGCGCGTGGTCTGGGCGGAGGTGCCGCTCGAGCAGGCCGATCGCGCCGCGCAGGCGATCCACGCGGCGGTCATGAGCTGAGGGCCGTGTCCGTCTCGACGTAGGCCTCGTGCTCGGCCATCTCCGCATGCGGTCGCAGCTGAAGGGTGATGGCGGCGGCCACGATCAGCGCCCCGCCCACGAGCTGTAATGGTCCGGGCCGCTCGCCGAGCAGCACTGTTGCCAGCGCCACGCCGACCACCGGTTCAAAGGTCGACAGGATGGCGGCCCGCGGCGCGCCCAGGCGGCGGATGCCGGTGATGTACAGGAAGGTCGGGGCGCCGGCGCCGATGACCCCCGCCAGCAGCACGGGCCAGAACGCGGCGGCGCTGTCCAACGGTTGCAGCAGGGTGCCCGCCTGCGCGAACAGGACCGCGAGCACCACGTAGATCGCCGCGGCGCCGGCCATGGTCAGGAAGGCGGCCTGTGCCCCTGGCACCCGCGCGAACCCGTGACGCGCGGCCATGACGTAGAAGGTCTGGCCCAGGGCGCCCACGAACGCCAGCCCCATGCCGAGCACGTCCAGCTCCCCGATCTGCCCGGCGCCGGCCACCACCAGCACGATACCCACCATCGACATGGCGAGTGCGCTCCAGCGCAGGCCGTCCAATCGGTCGCCGAACCAGGTGACCGAGGCGAGCGCCACGAGGGCCGGATAGAGGTAGAAGATCAGCAGCGACAGCGTGATCCCGATGCGGGTGAAGGCGATGAACACGCTCAGGTTGAGGATCGTGTTGGCGACGGCAGCGCCTCCCATGGACCAGCGGTCGCGGGCCGGCAACGTCCGAAGCCTGGTGACCGGCACGCTGTGGCCCAGGGCGCGCCACACGCCCAGCGCGAGCACCACGCACAGGGCGCCCAGCGCGGCACGCCAGGTGACCAACGCCAGGCTGGAGACCCCCGCGCGGGTGGCGAAGGCCGCCAGCGGGCCGAGGGTCGCAAAGAAAGACGCCGCGGCCAGCACCAGGCCGGCGCCGACCAGGTCACGCCGGGGCTGAGCCGGCTGGGCGGTGCCGGCCCTGCGCCGCTCGTCCGGGGCGCTCACCGCGGCGACTCGGCGAGCGTGCTCTCCGCTTCGGCCGATTCAAGCTCGGCGGACAGCCGCTCCCACTCGGCCGCCAGGCGATCGACCGCGTCGCGGGCGGCGTTGTGGCGCTCGATCAGCGTGCGCACCGCCTCACCGTCGGCATAGGTCGCGGGATCGGCGAGCTGGGTGCCGGTGGCCGCCAGCTCCGCCTCGGCGGTGGAGGCATCAGCCTCCAACCGCTCCAGAGCCGAGCGCAGGTCGCGGGTGCGCTGGTAGCGTCGGTTGCGGGCCTCGGCCTCCGCGCGCTTGCGGGCGGCAGCTGCCACCGAGGACTCGCGGAGAGGAGGTGGCGCCGTCTCGATGCCCCGCGGCGTGGCTCGGCCCTCGACCGCGCCGCGCGTCTCGATGTCGAGACCGCGCTTGGCGGCGTAGTACTCGAAGTCGCCGTTGAAGAGGGTGGCCTCGCCACCGTTCACTTCGATGATGGCATTGGCCACGCTGCGTATCAGGTAGCGGTCGTGGGTGATCAGCACGATCGTGCCGGGGAAGGCGTTCAGCGCGTCTTCCAGCACGTCGCGGCTGGTGATGTCCAAGTGGTTGGTCGGCTCGTCCAGGCACAGCAGGTTTGCCGGATCGGCCATCAGCTTGGCCAGCGCCAGTCGCGTCTGCTCGCCTCCGGACAGGACCTCGACCCGCTTCTCGACGGCGTCGCCGGAGAAGAGAAAGGCGCCCAGCAGGGCGCGGATCTCGCTGCTGCTCATGCGCTCGGCCACGCCGGCCAGCTCGTCGTAGACCGTGTTCGCCGGGTTGAGCGCGTCGATCTGGTGCTGGGCGAAGTAGGCGACCTTCACCTTCGAGCCCAGCTCCCGCGTGCCGCCATCGAGCTCCAGCGTGCCGGCCAGGATCCTGAGCAGCGTGCTCTTGCCCGCGCCGTTCGGACCGATGAGTGCCACCTTCTGGCCCCGCTCCAGCACGAGGTCCAGGCCGTCGTAGACGGTGTGGCGGCCGTAGGCCTTGACGATCTCGCTGAGCGTGATCACCGTCCGGCCGCTGCGCGGCGGCTCGGGGAAGCGGAACTTGACCGACTTGCCGCGGCGCGACGGCGTGGCCACGCGCTCCATTCGGTCCAGCGCCTTGATCCGGCTCTGGACCTGCCGCGCCTTGGTGGCCTTGTAGCGGAAGCGCTCGATGAAGCGCTCCACCTGCGCGATCTTGCGTCCCTGAGCCGCGGCCTGGCGCTCGAGCTGGGCGATGCGCTCGTCGCGCTGCTCGACGAAGTCGGCGTAGTCACCCACGTATTCGGTCAGGCTGCCGGCGTGCAGCTCGGCCACCCGGTTGACGACCGCGTTGATGAAGTCGCGATCATGGCTGACCAGCAGCACCGCCCCGGCGTAATCGGCCAGGAAGCCCTGGAGCCATTCGACGGACGCCAGGTCCAGATGGTTTGTCGGCTCGTCGAGCAGCAGCAGGTCCGGGTTCTGGAGCAGCAGGCGGGCCAGCGCGACGCGCATCATCCAGCCGCCGGAGAACTCTGCGGTGTTGCGCTCCATGTCCCCCTCCGCGAAGCCAAGGCCGGCCAGAATGCGTCGGGCCTCAGCCTCCAGCCCGTAGCCGCCCATGGCCTCGAACCGATGCTGCAGCCGGCCGTACTCGTCCATCAGCTCGGCCAGCTCATCCTCCTCGGTCGCCTCGGCCATCTCGGCCTCGATGTGGCGCATGCGACGCTCGATGCCGGTCACCGCGCCGGCGCCGGCCAGCACCTCGGCCAGCGCCGGCCGACCGCGGGAATCGGCGATCTCCTGCGGCAGGTAGCCGATCACCACCTCGCGCGCCCGGGTGACCGTGCCGTCGTCGGGCTGCTGGTCGCCGGTGATGATCTCCAGCAGGGTCGTCTTGCCCGCCCCGTTGGGGCCGACAACCGCGATCCGTCGACCGGCCGCCACCTGCAGGTTGACGCCGTCGAAGAGGTGCTGCGCCCCATGGCTCTTGGCCACGCTGGCGAGGGTGACCAGGCTCACTGGTTCAGAGCTCCTCGGCGGGGGCCGCGACGCCGGCCAGGCGCGCGCCGTGGGTATCGAAGCGCAGGCGGGTGGCCATGCCCGCCATACCGGCGCCGTTCCATGCCTTCTCCACGGCATGCGCGCTGATCGGGGAGTCGCAGATGGCGAGCACGCTCGGCCCGGCGCCCGACAGGCAGGCACCGGCCGCACCTCGCTCGTAGGCCAGCTCGATCAGTTGGCCGGCGCCCGGCAGGTGGGGCAGCCGGAAGGGCTGATGCAGGCCGTCGCGCATCGCCTCGGCCAGCATGCCCGCGTCCGAGGTCAGGACGGCCGTGGCGAGCAGGGCGCTCCGTCCCGCCTGCCGCGCGGCCACCGCGTGCGGCACGGCCGCCGGCAGCGCGGCGCGCATCTCACCCGTCCGGCTCTCCTGGGCGGCGATGAAGAGGACGGGGATCCACGCTTCGGGGACCCGGAAGCGGCGTAGCGTCACCGAACCGTCCTCGGCGGGGACCGACAGGGTGATGCCGCCGTACATGGCGGCGGCCACGTTGTCGGCGTGGCCTTCCAGCGCGACCGCCTGGGCAAGCAGGGCGTCGGGCGGCGGCGCCGAGCGTCCGACGCTCGCCCCAAGCAGCAGCCCGCCCATGATCGCGGCGGCGGAGCTGCCGAGTCCGCGGGCCGCCGGGATCATGCTGCTCACCTCGAGCCGCCACGCGCCGCTGCCCATCGGGGCGCCCATGGCGGCGCGCATGCCCTCGCGGAAGGCACGAATGATGAGGTTCTGGTCCGGGTCGGCGTCGGCACCGGGGACGCCCTCCCCGTGAGCGTTGAGCGTGATCCCGGTCTCGCTGCCCTCGTAGAGCTCGACGCGCAGCTTCAGGCTGAGGGCGGCGGCGAAGCAATCGAAGCCGCTGCCCAGGTTTGCGGTGCTGGCCGGGACGTCGACCGACGCGAGAGGGGACATGCCGCCGAGTATAGAAAGGGAAAACGACGCGGCCCGCCGGTGGCGGCGGGCCGCGTCGTGGTTGCCTGAGAGGTCGGGCGCCGCCGGCCGTCGGGGCAGATCCGTCGGCGATGCGACGCACCGTTGCCGCTGCCTCGTCGGCCGCGTGCGCGGCGGTGCGTCAGAGACCAGTCTCGGTGCGGCCAACGCGCCGCCCAAGCGGCATGCGTCGCGGAGGCGCCTACGTCATTTGGACCGATTTGCCCAGCTCGGCAACCTCGGCATGGCGGAAGCAGCCGACCAGGTGGTCGTTGACCAGCCCTGCCGACTGCATGAAGGCGTACACGATGGTGGGTCCGACGAAGCTGAAGCCCCGGCGCCGCAGGTCCCGCGACAGGGCGCGGGATGCATCGGTCTCCGCCGGCACCTGGCCCATCGCCGTCCATCGGTTCTGGATGGGGCGCCCGTCGACGAACGACCAGCAATGGGCGGCGAAGGAGGCTGTGCCTTGGGTCAGCTCCAGGAGGGCGCGGGCGTTGGCCAGCACCGAGCGGACCTTCGCGCGGTTGCGCACGATGCCCGGGTCGGCCAGCAGGCGCTCGACCTCCGGCTCGCCCCAGTCCGCCAGCCGCGCTGGGTTGAAGCCTTCGAAGGCGCGGTGATAGCCCTCGCGCTTGCGCAGGATGGTGATCCACGCCAGCCCCGCCTGGGCGCCCTCCAGGCAGAGCAGCCCGAAGAGCGCACGGTCATCGGTGATCGGCACGCCCCATTCCGCATCGTGGTAGGCCAGGTTGAGCGGATCCGCCTCTCCCCAGCCGCAGCGCACCAGGTCGGTTCCGGAGGTCATGCGCTGACGATAGCGGGCACGCGAAAGGGAGATGGACGCTCGGCGTCCATCTCCATCGGGGCGACTGGCCGCCGCCTCCAACGTGAGCGGCTATCCTCTCCGGCGTGACGGAGGAGACCGAGCGCATCCGGGTCATGCTGGTCGACGACCATGAGGTCGTGCGTCGGGGCCTGCGTGGCTTCCTGGAGCTGCAGCCGGACATCGAGGTGGTGGGCGAGGCGCCGGATGGCGTGATCGCGGTGGAGCAGGCGGCGCTGCTCACGCCCGACGTGGTGCTGATGGACCTGCTGATGCCGAACATGGATGGGCTGACGGCGATCGGGGAGATCAAGCAGGCGAACCCGGTGATCGAGATCATCGCGGTCACCAGCTTCATCGAGGAGGAGAAGGTCACCGCCGCCCTCGAGGCCGGTGCCAGCGGCTACCTGCTGAAGGACGCCGATGCGGAGGAGGTGGCGGCCGCGATCCGCTCGGCACATGCCGGCGAGGTGCACCTCGACGCGGCGGTCGCCCGTCTCCTCGCGCAGCGGATGCGCACCCGCCGCGACACCGAGCCGGTCGAGCCTCTGACCCCGCGCGAGAAGGAGGTCCTCTCGCAGCTTGCCAAAGGTGCCTCCAACAAGGAGATCGCCTACGAGCTGTCGATCACCGAGCGCACCGCCCGCACCCACGTCAGCAACATCCTTGGCAAGCTGGGCCTCGCCAGCCGAACCCAGGCGGCGTTGTGGGCGGTGGAGCACAAGCTGGTCGACCCGGTCTAACGACCGCCACGCCTCACCGGGCGTTCGCGCTTCACCCAGCCTGCGGGAGCAAGCAGAACGCCCCGTCCGCGGGTGCAGTCGGGGCGTTCCTGGCGCGGGTGTTCGATCAAACGGCTGCCGTCATGCCCCCGGTCCGGTCGCCGAACACCGAGGTCACCGCCGTGCGCACGAGGCCCATGAGGCTGCCGAAGACGCGGAACACATCGATGGTGATGAGGCCGATCAGCGCCACCTCCACGCCCTTGGCGAAGTACGCCAGCGGGAAGTATGGGCCCTGGATCGCCCAGGCCACGATGGTCAATGCGGCATAGCCGGCAAGGGCAACGCGCGGGAACCAGCTGAAACGGGCAATCAACGGGTGGGGCGCAACCGAGCCGATCACGTACAGGACGGCCAGGCCGATGTAGCCGATGCCGTTGAGCGTGAAGAGCAGGCCACCGAGTCCGAGGTGGATGTAGGCCGTGGTAAGCGCCAGCGCCACGATGCCCGCCGTCAGCGCAACGCCGAACGCGCGCGCCGAGCGGCTGGCCGAATGAGTTGATGCGGTCATGGTGGATCTGTTCTCCCTTGGGCTCTCTTTCCCGCGTCACTGATCCGCGACGCACGACGTGATATTAACGATATGATTCCTCTTGTCAATATAGGAATCGTATCAACGTTGTCAGCGTCCCTCGTGACGACGCAACCGTAGGTCGCGATTCGTACTTCACCATCGGGCATCGGCACGAGAAGCGCATCAGATAGGGGACCGATTCGACCGTCGGCCGGATGACGTAGGGCGCCGGACGCCGAGGAGGGTTCGATCTGAGTATCCTCAGCCCCATGACGCCCGAAGCCGAGCTGCTGAAGGGCGCCGTCACGGAGGTCGCCCGCCTGCTCCAGGCAGACGGCGCGATGATCTACCTGGTCGACGAGGCCAGCGAGACGCTGCGCTTCGCCTATGACGCGGGCATCACGGACCGCCGTGCCCGGCGCCTGATCCGCGACCTGAACCTGCCCATTGGGGTGGGGATGTTCGGCACCACCGTCAGCCGCCGCCAGCTGACCGTCACCGACGACTACCCCGCGGACAAGCGCTTCGAGCACTCGCCGGTGGCCGACGAGATCGTGCATTCGGCCGGCATGCGCTCAATGGCGGTCACGCCGCTGGTGGCCGGGGAACGGGTGATCGGCGCAATGGGGGCGTACGCCAACCGGCCCGCCGCCTTCAGTGAGGCGCAGATCCGGCTGCTGCGGGCGCTCGGCGACCATGCCGCCACCGCCATCGCCAACCGGCAGCAGGCGGCCGAGCTGAAGCTGCGGGTCGAGACGCAACGGACGCTGCAGAAGCTGGCGGCCCGGATCACCGCCATCCGCGACCCCGACGAGCTGCTGCAGCAGGTCGTCGACGGAGCCCAGCGCCTGATCGGATCGGATGGCGCGCACCTGACGCTGCGCGACTCGGACGCACCGATCCTGCGGCCGCACGTCATCACCGGCGGGATGGATGATGCGACGCGCGCATGGCTCGCCAAGCAGGAGCTGCCCATCGGCGGCGGCATGAACGGCATCGCGGCGGAGCAGGGCGCGCCGGTCTGGACCAACGACTACCTGGTGGACCCGCGCATTCCGCACACGGAGGACGACCAGGCGGTGGCGGGGCTGATGGGCCTGCGCGGCATGGCAGTCGCCCCGTTGCGCGCCCCGGAGGGCGAGATCTTCGGCACGTTGGCCATCTCCTGGGAGCACCCGCACCCGACAACCGCGGACGAGCTTGAGCTGCTGCAGAGCCTGGCCGATATCGCGGCCATCGCCATCGCCAATGCCCGGCTGTACGAGCAGATGACGGAGTCCGGCCGGCGCTATCGGTTCCTGGTCGACAACTCGCCGGACCTGATCTGGACGGTCGACAAGGAAGGCAGCTTCACGTACCTGTCGGAGACCGTGCGCAGCCTCATCGGCTGGGGTCCGGAGGAGCTGATCGGGCATCACTTCGCCGAGATCGTGGCACCCGAATCGCTGCCGAATGTGCTCGAGCACTGGCAGCGGGTGGTGGATGAGCCGGATCAGCCACAGCAGTACCGGCTGAACGTGCTGCATCGCGACGGGACCCAGATCACGATGGAAGTCAACGGTCTGGGCACGATCGTTGACGGCGAGTTTGCCGGCGGCCACGGCTCGGTCCGCGACATTCGCGAACGCGTCGCCCTCGAGGAGGGCCTGCGCAAGCAGACCGTTGAGCTGTCACGCGGCGTGGAGGTGCAGCGCACGCTCGGCGAGATCGCGCGCAGCATCGTGGAGGTGGACGACGCTGGCGAGACGCTGCAGCAGGTGGTCGACGCCTCCAAGCGGCTGCTCGGATCCGACGGCGCGCACCTGACCCTGATGGCCGACGACGGCAAGAACCTGATTCCCATGGTCATCGCGGGAGACACCGATCCGGAGACGCGGGCCTGGTTGCACAGCCAGCGCTTCCCGGTGGGCGGCGGTATCAACGGCCTGGCGGCGGCCACCGCCAAGCCTGCCTGGACGGACAACTACCTGGCTGACCCCCGCCTGCCCCACGACCCGAGCGACGAGTCTCCGGCCCGCCTGCAGCTGGGCGCGGTGGCGGTTGCCCCGCTCTTCGGCATCGGCGGGGAGGTGATCGGCACGCTGTCCATCACCTACGCCCTGGCGCGCAACATCGACCCGCGCGATGTCTCCCTCCTGCAGGAGCTGGCCGGCCAGGGCTCGATCGCGGCTCGCAACGCGCGGCTGTACGAACAGCTGCGCGACTCGGAGCGTCGCTACCGGCACCTGGTCGACAACTCTCCCGACCTGGTCTGGTCGGTCGACGCGGATGGCGCATTCACGTACCTGGGCGAGTCGCTCGAACGCATGACCGGCTTCCGTCCGGAAGAGCTGCTGGGCCGGCCATTCGAGGTGATCAGCACGTCTCACACGCGCTCGGCGATCCGCACGGCGTGGCGCGCCATGCAGGTGCATCCGGAGGATGAGCAGCAGGTCCGGCTTGACCTGCCGCTGGCCGGTGGCGGGACCATGGCGGTCGAGATCAGCATGGTTGCCACCCTGGTGGACGGCCGCTTCGCCGGCGCGCACGGATCCGTCCGTGACATTCGACAGCGCGAGCGGCTGGAGCAGGACCTGCGCCGCCAGGCCGCCGCGCTGGCCGCCAACGAGGAACGCGCCAACCTGGCGCGCGAGCTGCACGACTCCGTCACGCAGGCGCTGTTCAGCATGGGCCTGACGGCCCGCGCGCTGGAACTGCTGCTGGATCGCGACCCGGCCGCGGCGCGCGACAAGCTCACCGAGCTGAAGGAGCTGCAGAAGGACGCGCTGGCCGAGATGCGGACCCTCATCTTCGAGCTGCGTCCCCAGGGCCTGGAGACCGATGGCCTGGCGCAGGCGCTGCGCAATCACGGCGCGGCGGTCCAGGGACGCACCGGCCTGGCCGTGTCGGTCGAGGTGGAGTCGGAGGAGCGCCTGCCGCTCGACATCGAGGAGGCCTTCTACCGCGTTGCGCAGGAGGCGCTGCACAACGTGGTCAAGCACGCAAATGCCAATAGCGCGCGGATTGAGCTGCGGCGGACCGGCCGCAAGGTGCGCCTCACCGTCGAGGACGACGGCATTGGCTTCGATCCCGCCGAGATCGCGCGTGGGCACCTGGGGCTGATCGGCATGCAGCAGCGCGCCGAGCGCATCGGCGCGGACCTTGAAGTCGGCCACCGCCCCGGCAACGGGACCCGCGTGCGCATGACGCTGCCGCTGGCGGCGACCGAGAGTGGTGGTTCCCCCGTACTGGCCACGGAGGGTGCCGCGTCGGCGGAATGACGTAGCTTCTCGTCGTCGCTTCCGACGACGAGAAGATTCGAACCGGCACGTAGGATCTTCACATGTTCAGCCCCGCCAGGCAGGAGTCGGCAGAGACTCCGGCCCGCGTCGCCATCGTCGACGCCGATCGTCGCGTACAGCAGTCCATTGCCGAGGTGCTGCGCGTGGCCGGGGTCGAAGTGATCGGTACCGCCGGCGACGTGCGGTCCGCGATGGAGCTGGTCGAGACTGCCCACCCCACCGTGCTGGTTGTGGATCCCAGGCTCCCTGACATCGACGCGGGTCGCGCCCTGCTGTCCGGCATTGCCCTGGGCTGGCCCTCGGTCCGGGTGGTCCTCATGGGCTGGACCGATGAGCCCGATGGCCTGCCCGCCGGCGCCGCCTTCGTGTCCAAGTCCGCGCAGCCCGAGGAGTTCGTGGCGGCCACCGTGGCCGCCTGCAACTGCTAGGCGGCCGACCCCCGCCGTGCGATGATCGCGCGGTGTCGAGGCCTTCCCTGCCGGCCCCTCTCGCGGTCGTCGTCGCCGTCTTTCACAACGTCTCGCTGCGTCGCGTGCTGGCCGCCTTCATCGGCTTTTCGCTGGCCGAATGGACGACATGGATCGCGATCCTGGTCTATGCCTTCAATCGTGGGGGCGCCACTGAGACCGGCATTGCCGCGCTGATCCAGCTGGCGCCGTCGGCGGTCGTGGCGCCGTTGGCCGCCTCGCTCGGCGATCGCATCCGTCGCGAGCGCGCCCTGTTGATTGCGTACCTGGTGCAGGTCGTCTCGATGGGTGCCACCGGAATGCTGCTGCTGGTCGACGCGCCGGCCTGGCTCGTCTACCTGGGGGAGGCGGCCGCCGCCTCGTCCATCCCCCTCACTCGTCCCATCCAGGCCGCCATCCTGCCCTCACTGTCGCGGACGCCGTCGGAGCTCACCGGCGCCAATGTCGCCGCGGGCGGCATCGCCACGGGATCG
>DATEOS010000141.1:0-8925 GCA_035273815.1 Candidatus Limnocylindria bacterium | reverse complement strand
TTGGCATCGCGTCGCTGCACCTGGAGGGCCGCCGCCCCTGGGTCGCGAGACCAGGCGGCGATGGCGCGGGAAAGGAAGTCCGGTGCGACATGGGCGTCGGCGTCGATCACGGCCACCACCGCGCCGCGCACCCGCGGTTGCGCCCAGGCGAGGACCGCCCCCTTGGTCCGCGGACCCGTGCCCGCCTCCCGGCGGCAGACGGTGACGGCGTCGGGTGCGGGCTCTGCGGCGATGCGCGCCAGATCGCCGGTACCGTCCGCCGATCCGTCGTCAAGGACCAGCACGTCAAACCGCCGCTCTCCGCCATTGTCGTAGTCCTGCGCAATCAGATCGGCCACCACGGTGGCGATCACCGCCGACTCGTCCGCCGCCGGAACCAGCACCGTCACCCACGGGCGGTCGCTCGACGCGGCCGGTCCTTCCGATCGGGCATCCCGCATCACCCGCCAGCCGCGCCAGGCCAGAAAGGCCACGTACAGCAGGGACAGGCCGATCGCCCCCTGCAGCAGCCGTGCCGCCAGCCAGGCACTGACAGCGAGCCAGGCGATGAGCCCCGAGGCGACAAGGATGGCTCCGGCCAGGAGCCTACTGCGCATCCTCGCCCGCCACGATGGGCTCGGGACCCGGGTCGCCGGGGTGCGCATCGCCGCTGTGCAGTCCGGCGGCGGCGTTGTGCCGCCAGGAGGCGATACCGATCCACAGCGTCAGGGCGCCCAGCACGGCCATGACGAACGGGATGCCCGCCCCCGCAAACATGAGATTGATGAGGTCGGCCACGACTGGCGCGATCAGCACGGGCAGGAAGGAGGCGACCGACAGCAGGGTGTTCAGGATGCCAAAGATCCGTCCACGGACGCCGACCGGCAGCTCTTCCTGCAGGGCGGTCTGCGAAGGGATGGCAACGAAGGCGTACTCGATCCCGGCCGACACGGCGATCACCACCACCACGGCGATGAGCGACAGCAGCGGCGCCAGCGCATCGGGCAGGTTGCTCTCTATCGTGCCGAGGGCAGGGGCCATCGCCGTGGTGACCGGTTTCACCAGTGCCAGGCCGATGAGGGTGATGCCCATCGCCACCAGGCCAATGTCAATCACCAACCGGCGAGGAATGGCCTTGCCGTACGCGTTCAGGAACAGGATGCCGATCACGGCGCCCAGGCCGGCGGGTCCCATGATGAAGAAGAAGTCCTCGGGCGTGAGCTCCAGGATGTCGGTCGCGAAGCCGGGGCCGATGGCGCCCATCACTCCGATCAGGCTGGCCGCAATGCCCAGGTAGCCGAGCGACCAGGCGATGCGCCGATGGGTGCGCACGAACTGGATGCCCTCCTGGACCTGGTCGATCACCGCGCGCAGGGCATGCACTGTCGTCTCGGTGGCGATCGCCGCCACGCGCTCGGGGCGGACGGAGGGCAGCGGGACGATGGCCAGCGCGGCCAGCCCGAACATCACCGCCACGACGACGAAGACAGCGTTCGCGCCGGCGGTCGTCAGCAGCAAGGGGCCGAAGAACCCGAAGCCAATGGCGAAGGTGGCGTTCACGGTCAGCACGAAGACCGAGTTGGCGGCCATGAGGTTGCGCCGGTCGACGATGCGCGGCAGGGAGGTCAGCTCCGCTGGCGCGAAGAACGCGGTTACCGTGGCGATAAAGAAGTTGATCACCAGGATCAGGCCGACATGCGTCCCGACGAAGATGAACAGGACGGTGCCCCCTGCCCGCAGCAGGTTGGAGCCCAGCATGATGATCCGCGCATCGCTGCGCTCCACGAAGACGCCGGCCACCGTGCTGAAGATGACCGCCGGCACCAGGAAGGTCAGGATCAGCACCGCGTTGGCCGTGTTCGAGCCGGTGGCGGTCACCACCGTGGCCATCAACGCGGCCAGCACCATGTTGCTGGCGAGCTGGCTGAGCAGCTGCGCCACCCACAGGAACACGAAGCTGCGGTTCTTGAACACGCTGCCGGCACCCGACAGGTCCTGGCTGCCGATGTCCTGCGGGAGCTCCAATTCGGTCACCCGGCGGGCTCGGCGCCGTGCTCGCGATGGCCGGTGTACCGCCGTTCGACGTCAAGCCGGTCCATCAGGATCCGATGGCCGCAGCCGGCGCAGACCAGGCCGATGTCGGCCCCGATCCGCTGCACCCGCCACTCCCGGGATCCACACGGGTGCTCCTTGCGAAGCGAGATCAGGTCACCGACGTGCAGCTCGACGGCGGGCAAGATCACGCTCCCGACTCGGCAGCGGTCGCGCCGGTGAAGGCGAAGCGGCCGATGCGCAGGGCGGGAACGCGGGCATTGATGCCGCTGTACTCGGCGCCGACCATCTTGGTCTCGGCGGTGATCGCCTGGATACGGCTGAACGCGGCGGGGATCTCCTCGGTGAAGCGCAGGTTGCGGATGGGCCTGACGATCCGGCCGTTCTCGATCAGGAAGGTGCCGTCCTTGGTCATGCCGGTCAGCACCGCCTTGCGGGGATGGACGATGTTCACGTAGTGGAAGCGCGTGACCCAGATCCCCCGCTCGATCGATGAGAGCATCGCCTCCTTTGAGCTGGAGCCGGGCGCCATGAACAGGTTCCAGGTCATGGGCCCGAACGTATTCGGCGCGGGGAGGGCGTGGCCGGTGGACGCAACATGGGCTCGTCGCGCGGTGGCCGAATCGTGCACCACCGCCGTGGCGACGCCATCGGTCACCAGGTCGACGCGCTGCTTGGCGACCCCCTCGAAGTCGGCCGCGGTCGGAAGCCCGCTGGGATCGTTCCCGTCATCCCAGATGCTGACGTTGTCGCCCATCACCCGGTTGCCCAGGTCCATGAACGAGCGCCCCTCCTCGACGGCGAGCGCCGAGAAGCCGGCATACGCGAGGTACTCGAGGATGGTCTGGACCGCGTACTCCTCCAGGATGACGTCGTAGGCACCGGGCTCCAGGTCGGTCGCGTCGGCGGAGCGCGCTGCCTTGTCGGCGGCCTCGGCCCCGAGCGCGGCCGCGTCGATGGCGGCGACATCGGTGCCGATCGCCTGCGCGTAGCCGGACGCCTGGTCGGCGCCGGTCATCACCGTCAGCAGCTTGGCCTGGGTGGTGGTGTGGCAGGAGCGCAGGCCGTTGGTATTGGCGATCGCGATGGTCGAAACATCGGTGGAGAAAGCGCCGCTGGCGACCAGATCCTCAGCTTGTGCGGCGGCAATCACCGCGCGGGCTCCTTCCGCCCGTCGCTCCGGCTCCGCCTTGGCGGTGGCCGCCACGTAGCCAAGCTCGCTGTCGCCGGCGCCGGCTTCGGGGCCGGCCAGTGGCGTCGGATCGGGATTCGGCGCGGCGCGGCGGCAGAGCTCGGTGGCGCGCGCCACGACCTCGGCGATCCCCTGGGCGTCCAGGCGGTTGGTGCTGGCCACGCCGGTGCGACCCTCGTCGACGATGCGCATGCGGAGGCTGGCGTCGTGCTCCGACACGTTCTGGTGGATGCGCGAGCCGGCAAAGCGCGTCAGCGCTGCGTCCTGGGCGAGGTAGACGGCCTCCGCCTGCCCTCGCACCATGCGCAATGCCAGGTCCAGCACCTCTTCGGGCGCAGCTCGCCGTGCGGTGTGCGCGGCTACCATCGGCCGACTCCCACTTGTACGTTCCGGAAGCGTGCCGGCGCGGCGCCGTGGCCGACGCGGTGGGTCTGCATCGGCTCACCCTTACCGCAATTCGGGACGCCCCACAGGCGCCACTCGGCATCGCCGCAGATGGCATCGCAGCTGCCCCAGAACTCGGGCGTGATGCCGGTATAGGTCGGATTGCGAATTATCTCGGCCCGCTGGCCGTTGCGGATGCGCCAGCCGATCTGGGTGCCAAACTGGAAGTTCAGCCGCCGATCGTCGATGCTCCAGGAGCGATTGGTGCTGACCAGCAGGCCGTCATGGGTGTCGGCGATCAGGTCCTCCAGCGTGCCGGCCTCGCCCGGTCGCAGATTGACATTGGTCATCCGGATCAGCGGGATGACGTTCCAGCCTGACGCGCGGCTGCTGCCCATGCTGCGGCGACCGATGACCGGCGCCGTCTCGCGGCTGGTCAGGTAGCCGACGAAGCGCCCGCCGCTCACGATCGGCACGTTCTGCGCGGGCACGCCCTCGTCGTCGAAGCCGAAGGTGCCCAGGCCGCCGGGCGCAGTCGCATCGGCATCGATGTTCACGATCTCACTGCCGTAGCGCAGGGTGTCCAGCTTGTCGAGGGTCAGGAACGAGGTACCGGCGAAGCTGGCTTCCATCCCGAGGACCCGATCCAGCTCGATGGGATGGCCGCAGGACTCGTGCACCTGCAGCGCCATCTGCGATGAGTCGATCACCACTGTCATGGGTCCGGATGGGCATTCCTCCGCGGTCAACAGCGCAACTGCCTCTTCGGCGATCCGCTGGGCGTTCTCTGGCAGATCCATGGCGCGGACCGCTTCGAAGCCGCCGGTCACGTGCTGCCCGCCGGCCGAGTTGGGCCAGCTGCGGACCTGGGACTCGGTGTCGTTGACGGCGGTGGCCTCGATGCCCGCCCCCGCCTCGGTCAGCTCCTGCTCGATCCGGGCCCCCTCGGTGGAAGCAAAGGTCTTGCGCTCGCGACCGCCTTCGATTGAGCTCTCGCGGACGGTGACGCCCGGCACGCGGGCCATGGCCGCATCGGCCTCGAACAGGATGGCCAGCTTGTCGTCGATGGAGACCGCGAACGGGTCCTCCTCCAACGGCGTTGCGTAGCGCGCCACTTGCGGCGGCGTGTCGTCCAGCTGCACCGGCTCGCCGGACGCCAGCCCGCTGGCGCGGGCGATCTCGATCGCTTCGAGCGTCACGCGCTCCACCTCGGGGTTGGTCATCACCGCCGACCCGGCGAAACCCCAGGCGCCGTCGACCAGGACCCGCACGCCGAAGCCGGTGGTCAGGTTGGACGACGCAGCCTCAAGCGCGCCGTTCTTGACGGTCAGCGATTCCGTCTCGCGCTCCGTGAGGCGGATGTCCGCGTACTGCGCCCCGGCCGCCTGCGCGGCATCCAGCGCACGGTCGATCAGTTCGTTCATGGCTTCCCCATGCTACCGAGGGCGACGGTCGTTGGGGCGGCGATCCTCATTCGGCCGGCTGGGCGACCTGTGGTGTCAGGTCGGCCCGGGTGGCGGGCAGCTCCAGGTCGTCGGACTGCGTGGCCACGATCGATGCGTCGATGAACTGCTCCAGCTGCGCGATGATGCCGCCTGGGCGCTCGATGGTCGAGAGCAGGCCCTCGGGCGAGCCGATGGCGCGCACGGTGAAATGCCTACCGACCGGCAGGTCGTCGACCAGCAGGGAGGTCGGGCCCTGGACGGCGACCGAACGGTGCGTGATGCGGATCTGGTCCACCGCCAGCGCCTCCGCGCCGGCATTGCGCAGCTCGTTGAGCAGGTCGTTCAGGGCGATCGAGTCCAGGTCGCCATCCACCTCCAGCGTGATCCCCTCCCCCGTCACCGGCGCCAGCCCACCAAAGGCTGCGATCCGCGCCAGGTCTTCGCTGCTCACCTGCAGCGCACTCTGGCCCACCGGTCCGGCGGCCTCGTACTCGCGCAGCGTGTCACGCTGGTCACTGAGGGCGACGCGCAGCTCGGCGTTGCGGTTGGAGAGCGTCTCGATCAGCTGCGACAGCTCCTGCGCCGACAGGCTGCTGACCTCGGTCGGTCGCGCCTGAGAGCGGAGCTGGCCGATCAGCAGCAGGCCCACCAGCAGGCCGACCGTGAAGAGGCTGATATGCGCCACGTTGCGGGTCATGGGGCCCCCTCGGACGGCACCGCCCAGCGGAAGCGCGTGGACCCGATGAAAGCCGGCAGCGTCACCTCGGTGGAAACCTGCGAGGCGAACTCCAGCCCGAAGAAGTCGATGCGTTGGGCCACGCGGCCGAGGAAGGCAGGATGGGATTGGAACCGCTCGAGCAATCCGTCGCTGCCGATGGCCTCGATGCGGAACGGCGGCGACAAGAAGGCGGTGTTCACCAGGACCGATGCGCCCACGCCATAGATCGAGGAGGTGGCCACCAGCCGCTCCCCGTTGATGGAGATCGCCTCGGCCCCGGATGCCCACAGGGCGGTCACGATGTCCCGCAGGTCGTCAACCAGCACGATGAAGCTGGACGGGTTCTCGCCGGGCGGCACAACCCGCTTCGAATCGGCGATTTCGACGGTAACCCCAGGCCCGCGAACGGCCATCAGCCCCGTCTTCAGGCGTGCGTCCGCCAGCTGCCGGTTCACCTCCTCGAGCGCCACCGAGCTGCCGGTCGACTGCTGCTGCAGGTGCTGCACCTGCGCATTGGCAGCCGCGATCTGCTGGCGGAGCATGTCCTGCTCCCCCTCGAGATCAGTCACCTGGCCGGCAAGTACCTGCTGCGCCGAAGTCGTGAACTGATCGCGCGCCAACGAGCTGTTCCACTGCATGGCACCGATGAAGCCGACCACGGCCAGCGCCAAGGCGATCGAGATACCCCAGGTGGATGCCGTGCGGAAACGCCGTCCGCCGCGGCTGACCAGGACGCTCACGACGGCTCCTCATTGCCGCCACGGCGCCGCGCCGACCAGGCGGCGAACCCGGCGATGCCCAGGATCGCCAGGCCGACCACCACGACAACAACGACGATCGGAGCGTCCGCGACCGACTCCGACGGCGGTGCCTCGTCGGACGACGCCGGTGACGATCCCACCGAGGACGCGCCGGGAGCGTGTGCGCCGCCGGGCTTGTCGACATTGGAGGGCGGGATAGCGGCTGCCTCGACCGGACCTGGCTCGTCAACGCCGAACGCGTCGTAATAGCTGGCGTAGAGCCGATCTGCCGGGACGCTGGTTCCATCTTCCAGTGCCTCGTCGTCCGAGGCGCCGGCACGGTACGCCTCCGCGATCCGCGCGATCGCGTCCTCGCCGTAGTCGTCGATGATCATCTCGACCATGGTCGTGCCCATTGCGTAGGAGAGTGTCGTGCTCCGCTTGCCAAACGGGAAGTTATAGGTGATCGCGTCGAACGAAAACAGGCCGCCGCTGGACGCTTCCGACTCCACGGTCGCGCGTTGGCCATCCGCCGAGCGCTCCTCCGCCCACGTCGCGAGGCCTTCGTTGAGCCACTTCGCCGGCTCATGGAACGAATTCTCCGTCGAATCGCGGAAGACGATGTGCGTCACCTCGTGGACGATCGCCGTGTCCAGGTAGCTCGCCGGCCCCGCCCCCAGCCACATGAAGGTGGTGCGCAGCGGCGGGAATGTGGCCGCCCCGAACCACTCGCGCGCCCCGGGTCCCAGCGCCCCGAAGAAATCCTCGCGAGCGTCGTAGACGAAGATGTCGACCGGGCCGTCCAGTTGATGGCCAAGCAGCTCCTCCGCCTGGGCCACGCCACCGGCACTCAGCTCGCCCATGTGCCGCGCCACCGCCTCGTTGTCGCCGTACCAGTGCACCGTCGCGTCGCCGATCACGGCCGACTGCCAGTCCAGCCCCGGCCGATCGTCGTCGTAGAGGAGCGACCCCTCCGCGCTGAGCGTCGTCCGTCCGGCGTCGGTCGCCCGCCATTGATACTCGATCTCCGTATTCGGCACCACGTAGCGGTCGGCCGCGTCCCAGACGTAGGTCGCCCGGTCGTCGCTCGGCTGGACGGGGGCCACCAGCGTCGAATCGGAGCCGGTGAAGCGCATGAGCAGCTCCAATTCATCGGGCGCACCGCCCGCCAGATCCACGCTGAACGTCATCTGCTGGCCGAACGTGGCATCCGCCTGCAGATTGGAGAAGCCGGTGAAGCCGACGGCCGGCGCCGGCAGCGCGCCGAGCAGCAGAACGGCAACGACCATCGGCCCGGCCAGCCTCAGCCGCCCCACGACACCCTCCCGAAGTCCAGGATGCCGGTCGTCAGGTTGCCAAGCCCGCGCAGCCCGGGACGTACCAGCCACCAGCCGGTCGGGTACGACCACGGAATCAGCGGCGCCTGCTCGTCGACGTAGGCATCCACCTCGCGGTACGCAGCCGCCTGGGCCGCGTCGCCTTCGGCGGCCGAGGCCGCCTGCAGCAGGTCCACGAAGGTCGGATCGGTCCATCCCCCGTAGTTGCTGGCGGCCCGTGGCAACAGCAGCAGGCTGTAGAGCGCGTAGGGCGACGGGTAGTCGGCGATCCAGTTGATGGTGAAGACCTGCGGCGGATCCTCCTCCAGGGCGACGAAGTAGTCCGCGAACTCCATGCTCTCGACCGCGATCGAGACACCCAGCTCGTCGCGCCAGACCTCCACCGCCGGTCCCACTCCCAGCCCGACATCCGCCACCACGATCTCGCCCAGATCCTGGCGGTCGACGTAGCCCGCCTCATCGAGGAGGCGCTGCGCTTCGGCCACGTCGTGTGGCAGGTCGTTGTCGATCCCTTCGGGCCAGAGCGCAGGCGGAACGACGCTCGAGGCCGCCTCCCCGGAAGCGCCCTCGGAGAGCGGAACCAGCCGCGATCGGTCGAGCGCCAGCGCAAAGGCCTGGCGCACCCGCGCGTCATCGAACGGCGGACGGGTGGTGTCGAAGCCGAAGTACTGGACACTCAGCGGTGCCGCCTCATGCAGGGCCGGCCCGAAGTCGGGGTCGTACGCGATCCAGCTGGCGTCGAACGGACTGACCCCCGCCAGGTCGACCTGGTCGTCGGCGTAGGCGGCCACGCTGTCGCTGTCGACCTGGGTGAGCCATCGAACGCGGCCAATGGGTGGCGAGCCGGCCACGTATTCCGGGTTGGCAACCAGGACCAGCGCCTGGTCGTCGAGGCTGTCGGCCACGTACGGGCCTGAGCCGATGAAGCCGTCGACCGTCTGCCAGCCGCGAGTGGCGTCGGCGTTGGGCGGAACCACGAAGGCGGCCGGCGTGGCCGCGATCTCCGGGAAGTAGCTCGCCGGGTGACGGAGGGTCACGACCAGGGTTGTGTCGTCCGGCGCCTGGACGGCCACGTCGT
>DATEOS010000140.1:0-9592 GCA_035273815.1 Candidatus Limnocylindria bacterium | reverse complement strand
GCGCGCTCGGCCACCCAGCGAACCACCTCGATCACGTAGTCAACGTGCGACTGGGTGTAGACGCGCCGCGGGATGGCGAGGCGGACCAGCTCCATCGGCGCCGGCGTTTCTGAGCCATCCGGACCCTTGCCGAACATGACCGTGCCGATCTCGCAGCCACGAATGCCGCCCTCGCGGTAGAGGGCCACGGACAGCGCCTGGCCGGGATACGCCAGCGGCGGGATGTGCGGCAGCAGCGCCGCGGCGTCCAGGTAGACCGCGTGCCCGCCGATGGGCTGGACGCACGGGATGCCCGCCTCGACCAGCGCCTCTCCCAGGTAGGCGGTCGAGCGAATCCGGTATCGCAGGTAATCCTCGTCCACCACCTCGCGCAGGCCCTGGGCAATCGCCTCCAGGTCGCGCCCCGCCAGCCCGCCGTAGGTCGGGAAGCCTTCGGTCAGGATCTCCAGGTTGCGTGCCTGCTCCGCCCAGGCATCGTCGTTCATGGCCAGCCAGCCGCCGATGTTGGCGATGGCGTCCTTCTTGGCACTCATGGTCATGCCGTCCGCCAGCGACGCCATCTCGCGCACGATGTCAGGGATGGATCGGTCCTGGTAGCCGTCCTCGCGCTGCTTGATGAACCACGCGTTCTCGGCAAAGCGGCACGCGTCAAGGAAGAGCGGCAGGCCGTATCGGTCACAGATGGCGCGCACCGCCCGCAGGTTCTCCAGGCTGACCGGCTGTCCGCCGCCGGAGTTGTTGGTGACAGTGACCATCACCAGCGGGATGTGCTCCACGCCGCGCTCCGCGATGAAGGCATCCAGCGCCGAGATGTCCATGTTGCCCTTGAAGGGATGGATGACCGATGGGTGGCGGCCCTCCTCGATGACCAGGTCGACCGCCTCGGCGCCGGTGAACTCGACGTTGGCGCGAGTGGTGTCGAAATGCGTGTTGTTGGGCACCACCTTGCCCGGTCCGCCCACCACGCCGAAAAGGATCCTCTCCGCCGCCCGGCCCTGGTGCGCCGGGATGACGTGCTTGAACGGGAAGAGCTCCTGCACGCTCTCCAGGAACCGATACCACGACGGGGAGCCGGCGTAGCTCTCGTCGCCGCGCTGCACGCCGGCCCATTGCTCGGCCGACATGGCGCCCGTGCCTGAATCGGTCAGCAGGTCGATCAGGACGTCGTCGGAATGCAGGTTGAAGAGGTTGTAGCCGGCCGCCGCCAGCAGCCGCCCGCGCTCCTCGACCGAGGTCAGCCGGATCGGCTCGACGCTCTTGATGCGGAACGGCTCGATGATGGTCTGCCAGCGCTCCACACAGGGGAGCATACGGGCTGGACCGATTCCGCCGTGGCCGTGCCGGCCCGCCAGGGACGGAAGGACCTTCACACGCCGGGATCGCCTGCGTGCGCCATCATGCGGGAATGCAAAACTGGGAGTCACTTGGCGGCGAGCTGGCCTCGACGCCGGCGGTCACCAGCTGGACCGCCAATGAGATGCAGGTCTTCGCCATCTGGCGCGATGGCCAGCTGTGGGACATCTACTGGGACGGTGCCGCCTGGCATGAATGGCATCCCCACGGCGGAGATCTGGCAGGGAACCCAACAGCCTGCTCCTGGGGACCGGATCGCATCGACGTGTTTGCTCGGGGGCGTGACGGCCGGCTGTGGCACCGCTGGTACGAGCCCGCGGGCTGGCAGGACTGGGAGCAGCTTCCGGTGCGCCTCGCCTCGGATCCCAGCGCCTGCTCCTGGGGACCGAACCGGATCGACGTCTTCGGGCGCGACGATGCCGGCGCCCTGCTGCACGCCCACTGGGACGGGAGCGCGTGGTCATTCGCCGGTCCGTCCTGACGGCCGGCTGACATGGGGGAGCTGAGGGTCCGGCTGCGAACGCTGCTCGGCGCGGTCCCGGTCGCCGTCACGCGGCTGGGGCGGACGGCCGTGGGGTCATCGAGCGGATGGCAATGGCTGCCGCCCGCCATTCCCTGGTTGATTGCCGCCGCGACCGCCCTGGCGGTTGGGCTCCTTGGCCTGACCATGGCCGAGACCGGCCGCGACTATCCGACGGTGATCGCGCTGGCCGGCGCCCTGGTCGGCGGGATCGTGCTGTGGGGGATCGCGTCGGTGCTGCGCGGCGGCGCGGGACTGTTGTTGCGCGCCATGGCGGCACTGGTTGGCGCGGTGATCGGCGGCGTGGTCGCCTCGCTCCTGGCAGATACGATCGTGGACGCGCCCCCTGCATTCGCGGCGGTTGCAGGCGTCCTGGTCGGGGCCGTGGTGCTCGGCTGGCGACTGCAGATCGCCCGATCTGCGCACGAGGCCGCGAAGTCGATTGGCTTCGTGCCCGCGGTGATCTGGATCCTGCTGTTGCTGGCCGCCATCCCCGCCATCCAGGCCGGCGCCGAGATCATCGTCACGCGGGCCTCTATCCCCGCCTTCGTGGAGCGCCAGGTCGGCTTCAGCTCGAGCCTGGTCGACATCCGGGGCCTGGCCATGCTGCCGCCGTACCTGGCCGAGGCGCCACTCGACCCCGAGACCGGCGGCCCCGCCCCGGGGACATACCGCTGGTTCCCCTTGCGCGACCAGCTCAACGATCCCCGCATCGCCCTGGTGCGTAGCCAGCTGGACGGCGCGGACCTCGAGCGCCGCGAGATCGTGGCGCGAGTCGACCCCGACATCGACAGCAACGCGACGGTCGCCGCCCTCCGGGCGCGTGGCATCGATGTGCGGGACGCGGTGATGGAGCCGTCGCTGCAGGCGCTGGGTGGCGAGGCCGCGGCCAACGCCGGCGGCGTGCAGTCGATCGACTCCGTGGCTGCGCTGGGCGGGTTGGCGCCGGGCACCGTGGTGCGCCTGACCCTTGACTTCCCCGGGGACGCCGTGGCCGTCTGCGCCATCCGCGGGGATTGCGACGCACGACGCCTGGCCGTCGGCACCGGTCCGTGGCTGCACCTGGCACACGACCCGGCATCAGGCGCGCCGATCGTGGTGCAGCTCGGATACCCACCGACCGTTGCGCCGATGCACATCTTCGGTCGCCAGACCAGCGACGACGGGGCAGTCGGGCGCTTCCTCGACGGACCACAGGTGCGGCACCTGCTCGGTTGGGCACAGGTGCTGCGCGGCGCGATCATCGACCATGATCCGGACCTGCCGGTGGATCGCCTGTGGCTCGGACCGATCCTCTTCGTGGGCCTGGCGGTGCTCCTGGCACTTGGCCTCTGGTCCGGCTACCCGGTCTTCCATGCCACACCTCTGGCCGCTGGGCGGTGGCCGACCGCCAGTCGCCGTGCCAGCGCCAGGACCGAGGCCGTCGCGCCGATTGCCGCGATGGCGTCCGGCTACGTCGCACCGCCGGGCCGGTCACCGATCGACCTCGACGAGGATCCCGTGTCGCTGGCGTTGTCCGGTGACGAGATGATCCTGACCCTGCTCCATCAGGAGCCACCGCTGCAGGTCACGATCCCGCGGGCGCTGGGGGCGCTGTCCGGCATGGAGGCCGGAGAGCTGCGGTACCTGACCGGGCGGCGTCCGGCGCTGCGGGTCGGCTGGTACGGCAGCCAGGTGCTGCTGATCTTCGACGACGAAGCCCGGCGCGACGCGGCCGCGACCCTCCTCTCCGGCGTCGGCTGACGGACACCGTCCGCGTACACTCGCCCGGCCATGGCGCCGTCCACCCGCACCCTGCTGCTTCGCCGCCCCGACGGGGAGCTCACCGAGCTCGACCCCGCACACCATCCCGCCGAGGGGCTGCTGCCCGCCGAGCCGGGAACGCTGATCTGGCTGGATCTCCAGCAGCCGGATCGCAACGATCTGGCGCTGCTCACCGAGAAGGTCGGACTGCACCAGCTGGCGCGCGAAGACCTTGAAAAGCGGCACCAGCGGCCGAAGCTCGACACCTATCCGGACCAGCACGTGCTGGTGGCCTACGAGGTCGTGGACCAGGAGAGCGATGACGGCGAATTCGGGTTGGCCGAGATCCACTTCATCGCCGGCAAGGGCTACATCGTCAGCGTCCACTGGGAGCCGTCGCCATCCCTGGCGCAGGTCCAGCAGCGCTGGCGACAGCAGGTCTCCTCGGTCGGCGCGAACGCGGGCCAGCTGCTGCACACCATCCTGGACACGATTGCCGACGGCTACTTCCCGCTGCTCGACCGGCTGAGCGATCGGATCGACCAGCTGCAGGACGAGATCATGGGCGGCAGCGGCGCTTCGCCGGATCGGTCCGTCCTACGACAGGTGCTGCACATCAAGCGGCGTCTGCTGGACCTGCGGCGAGTGGTGGCGCCACTGCGCGACGTGGTGAACGGGCTGTTGCGCCGAGACGCGCCGGTGGTCGACGAAGCGCTGCTGCCCTACTACCAGGATCTCTACGACCACCTGGTACGCGTACTGGACAACGTCGACATCGCGCGCGAGATGCTGGCCGCGACCCTGGATGCCAACCTGTCGGTCACCAGCAACAACCTCAACGTGGTGGTCAAGCGCCTGACCGCGTTCACCGTGATCCTGATGATCCCGACCCTGATCGCCGGCATCTACGGCATGAACTTCGCGCACATGCCGGAGCTGGCCTGGCCCTTTGGCTATGCCTTCGCGTTGGGGGCGATGGCCGTCAGCATGATCGTGGCGTACATCTACTTCAAGCGCCACGACTGGTTCTGACCAATTCACCCGGGCGACCCCGTCACTCGATCTGGAATTGCTTGACATCAAGATAGTTTTGACGGGACAATGCGCTCCCCCATGACCAGCCTGCAACAGGCGCCCGCGCCCTCTCCTACCCCTGCGGAAGTGGCCTCCCGGCGAGCGACCCGGCCGGCGGCGGAAGCTCGGCCAAGGCCGGATGCGGAGCACGCGATCGAGGCGATTGACCTGGTGCGGACGTATCGGACCCACACCGGCGTCGTCCGGCGCAAGCCGCTGGAGGTCCAGGCGGTGCGCGGCGTCAGCTTCCATGTCCGACCCGGTGAGCTGTTCGGCCTTCTGGGTCCGAACGGAGCCGGCAAGACGACCACCATCAAGATGCTGATCACGCTGCTGCTGCCCACGTCCGGGACGGCACGCGTGATGGGCCACGACGTGGTGACCGCCACCACCGAGGTGCGAAAGCGCATCGGTTATGTGTTCGGGGGCGATCGCGGGCTGTACGACCGGGTCAGCGCGCTCGACAACCTGCGGTACTTCGCGGAGCTGTACGGCGTGGATCCGGCGCAGCAGAAGCCGCGTATCGCGGCGCTACTTGAGCTGGTTGGCCTGACCGGGCGTGAGAAGGAGAAGGTCGAGGGCTACAGCCGCGGCATGCGCCAGCGGCTGCACATCGCCCGCGGCCTGCTGCACGACCCGGAGGTGGTGTTCATGGACGAGCCATCCATCGGCCTGGATCCGGTGGGCGCCCGGGAGCTGCGGCAGACAGTCCAGTCACTGGTCGACGCCGGCAAGACCGTGCTGCTGACCACCCACTACATGTTCGAGGCCGATGCGCTGTGCGACCGCATCGCGGTCATCAACGCCGGCCGCATCGTGGCGCTGGGCACCGGCGAGGACCTCAAGCGCGGCGTTGCCAACCGGACCATCGTCGAGATCGAGACGTTCGGAGTGGCGACCGATGCGGTGGAGCGGCTGCGCAGCGACCGCGACGTGATCGCGGTCAACACCGAGGAGCGCGACCAGAGCCAGATCCTGCTGGTGCAGAGCGAGCACGGACTGGCCATCACCCAGCGCCTGCTGGCGCTGCTGGGCGAGACGCGGGTCGGCAAGGTGGTCACTCGCGAGCCGACGCTGGAGGACGCGTACGTCGACCTGATCGCCAGCACTTCCGAGACCGATGACGCCGCTCGCGCGGCGGCCGTGGCGGGCTGACCGGTGGGCACCCTGCGCGCGACGCGCCTGATCTGGTTCGTGACCTGGTTCAACGTGCGCATGCTGCTGACCAGCGAGTTCTTCATCCTGACCACGTTCCTGACGCCGCTGATCTTCGCCACCCTGGCCTTCTTCCTGTTCAAGGCGGGCGGCGCCACCGAGGGTCAGACGCTGCTCTACGTGGCGCTGGGCAGCGGGATGATGGGCGTCTGGAGCACCACCCTCTTCGGCTGCGGCGGCGCGATCGCCTGGCAGCGCTGGGAGGGGACGCTGGAGCTGCTGGTCAACGCACCGTCACGCTACGACTACATCCTGGCCGGCCAGACCTTCGGCGCAGTGGTGCTGGGCTTCTACGGCATCGTGGCAACCCTGGCCTGGGGCGTGCTGCTGTTCGGGATGCCACTCACCGCCACCTTCCCACTGATCCTGCCCATCTCGCTCGCCGCGGCGGTCCTGTCGCTGGGTGCGCTTGGCATGCTGATCGCCACCACGTTCGTCCTGTACCGCCACGCCAACGCGCTGGGCAACCTCCTCGAGTACCCGATCTGGCTGGTCGCCGGGCTGCTGGTGCCGATCGCCACGCTGCCCTTCTGGGTGCGGCCGATCAGCTGGCTGCTGGCCCCGACCTGGGGCATGGAGGCGATCCGTGGTGCGGCCCTCGGCAGTCAGGCGCCGTGGTTCGCTATCGCCATGTGCCTGGTGCTGGCGGCGGTTTACTACGTCGCGGCGCGCGTCTGCCTGGTGTACGTGATCCGCAAGGCGCGCCGCGACGCGACGCTGTCCCTGCAATGACCGCCGCCGCCGCACCCCTCGCGAGCTCCAGCACCCGCGCCGATCCGGGCTCCCTGCGCGCCGCCTGGCGGGTCTTCTGGCACGGCGGCCTGCTGAGCTACGGCGCGCTCTTCAACTGGGCGCGGCCGTCCATCTACATTCCCACGCTGATCGGCGGGCCAACCTTCCAGCTCTTCTTCTTCGCCGCGCTGGGCTCCTTCGCGACCAACCTGTCGCCCGCCTACTTCGCCCTGGGCAACGCGGTGCAGGTCAGCGCGCTGGCCGGCGTGTTCGGCATGACCATGGCCATCGCCAACGAGCGGTGGTTCGGGACGCTGCCCGCCCTGCTGGCCAGTCCCGCCAACCGGGCGGCGATCTTCGCCGGCCGCTTCCTGCCGCACATCGCCAACGGCTTGTTCGTCTCCGTCTACGCGATCGCGATCGGTGTGATCTTCCTGGGCGTGCAGCTCGACCCGGAGACCATCGGCGTGGTGGCCCTGGCGCTGGTGATCACCGTCTTTTCCTGCACCGCCATCGGCTCGTTGCAGGGAGCCATCTCGTTGCGGCTGCGCGACGGACTGTTCGGCGCGAACCTGCTGATGATGGCCTTCCTGTTGTTCTGTGGCGTGAACATCCCACTGGAGACGCTGCCGCCCTGGATGCAGGCGATCGGCAACGTGCTGCCTTTCACCCACGGGCTGCAGGCGGTGCGGCTGGCGGCCGATGGCGCCGGCCTGAGCGAGGTCGGCGGCCTGATCGCGATCGAGTTCGGGATCGGCTGCGTCTATGCGGTCATGGCCTTCGTCCTGTTCAGCGTGCTGGAGCGCAGTGCGCGGCAGAACGCGACCCTGGACGTCCGCTAGGCGGGGCTGTCGCCAACAGCTGAAAACCAGCGACCCTGGCTGGTCAACGCCCAGATGGCAAAGGCGTGGCCGCCCACGAACAGCAGCGAGATGGTGGCGCCCACCGGCGTCAGCCCGTTCTCGCCCGGGATGATGGTGGCCAGGCCGATCAGCGCCCCCAGGATGGCCAGGATCATGGCGGTTATGCGGGCCCAGGTTCGGCGCGCCAGCACGAAGATGGCGGCAACCACCTGCAGGGACCCCCAGGCGGTCATGATCGCCCCGAGGACCAGGATGAACATCCCGAACGAGGCCGGCACCGATCCCAGCTGATCCGCCAGCTCCGGAGAGTCCTTGATGGCGGGAAAGAGCGCCCCACCCAACATGACCAGCAGCCCCAGCAAGCCCAGGATCACGCCGAAGATGATCAGGATGATCGAGGCCGCAGTGATCGCGCCGGGACGTGGTGGAACGACGGCTCGGCTGGCCATTGGGGCGGCCGACGGCCACTGCGCCGCGGGAGGCGCGGCCACCGGAGTGGTCTCGGCGGGCGGCGGCGGGGGTGCCCCTGCGGGCGGCTCCGGTGGCATCGGTCAGGAGTCTACGCGAGCCGTCTGACCACCGGATGTACCGATCGGGTGCGTCGCGCGGTCATGTGCATCCACGCACTTTTTCGGTACAGGATTCTCGCTGTTGCTGCCATGGTCATGCTCGCTAGGCTGCCGACCATGCGAAATCCGGCCTCGGTCGTGCCTACGGGGGCGGGGGAACGACGTCTGCTTGCGGGGATGCTGGCGCTTGCCCTGCTGGCTGGCGTGATGCCTCGCAGCACCCATGCCGCCACCGGCGACCCGGTGCTGCTCAACGAATTCCTCGTGAGCCACACCGGCACCGATACCACCGAATTCGTCGAGCTGTACGGCGTTCCCGGCACGCCGCTGTCTGGCCTGAGCCTGGTCTTCGTTGAGGGCGATGGAGCCGCCGCGGGCATAGTCGACCGGCGCGTCGACTTTCCGGCCGGCGCGCGGCTGGGCGGCAACGGCTACTACCTGGTCGGCAACCCCGCCGGCCTCGGGACGAACTATCACGTGGTCCCGGATCTGGCCTTGGGCACCGACGCCCTCGAGAACGGCAGCCAGACGGTTGCGCTGGTGGAGGCCGCGGGCCTCGGCGACGCAGGCACCGTGGTGACCGGCAGCGAGACGGTGCGCGATGCGGTCGGCCTGACCGATGCCGGTGCGTCGGACCACTGGTTCTGGAACGCGCCGGTCATCGGGCCCGATGACGGCTTCCTGCCCGGCGGCGCGCGTCGAGTGACGAACGGGGTCGACACCGACAGCGTGACTGACTGGGCCTTCGCCGATGATCAGCTGGGCCCGAGCAACACCCCGACGCCGGCGACGCCGTACAACGCGCCACCGGCGGCCGACTGCGGGCCAGGCGTCATGACCGATGAGGGCGTCGCTGCCGGCGCAACCCTCACCGCGACCGATCCCGATGGCCGGGTAGTCGACTTCAGTGCCTCCAGCGTCCCGGATCCGGGGACTCTGGCCGTCAGCGCGGTGGTCGTCTCGCCTAGCGCCGGACAGGCGGCCAGCGCAACGCTGGACGTGACTGCCACCACGGCACCGGGCAGCTACGTCGTGACGGTCACCGCCACCAACGATGACGCGACCCCGCAGCAGGCCACCTGCACCTTGTCGGTGACGGTCAATGACGTGGCGGACCCGATGCCGGAGCCAACCCCTGCACCTACCCCGGTCCCGCTGCCGCCACCGACCGCGAGCACCGCGGCATTGTGGGCGATGGTCAACGGCCTGCTCGACGGCCATCGGATGGCAGGCGACAAGGGCCACCTGCTGACCGATCGGGTGGAGAGGGTGGATCGGTTCCTGGCCGGCGGCCAGCTATCGGCGGCGCTGGCGCAGCTGCAGGCCTTCGCCAACCAGGTGCAGGGCCTCAGCCCGCGCTGGCTCAGCGCCGATGCGGCGAATGCCCTCGTCCAGGTCAGCGTCGCCCTGCGGAGCGCGCTCCGTCCGTGACGGGTGCGGCAGCCGGCTGCCGGCGTCGCGCGTCTTGACCTGTCCCTAACGGTTTGGCTGCGATTTCGCTTGTGGTTGGCTGCTAGGGTGAA
>DATEOS010000139.1:0-3093 GCA_035273815.1 Candidatus Limnocylindria bacterium | reverse complement strand
CCTGTCACGTCTCGAGGATGGGTTCGGGGGCCTCGGCCCCAGCAGCTACCGCGACTGACCAATCGGCCCGCGCCGTCGGGTCAGAGTCGTGCCAGGTGTCTCAGCCATCCGCACCCTCCGAAATCCTCGTATGGCGTCTTTGTCTTCGCCTCGCAAAGGCCGGCCTGCGCACATGACCGCGGCGGACGACAAGCTCGCGTTGAGCGAAACCAAGTTGGTGAGCCCCCTGAGCCCAAGCCTGTGCCATTGGTCGCATCCCGCCGATACCGGCGCGGCGCCCGACTCTGCCGATGGTCGGGCGGCCCAAGGAGTGCTTGATCGCGTCGGCCTGGTCCGTGTATGCCGAAATGGGCAACGTTTGTGTCCGGATGGGGAAAGCGCAGCTGACACGTCCCGCCTAACGTTTGTTCGACCTCGACTACCCTCGCGAAAAGGCCTACATGACGATCGACACCGCGGTGCGGCCCACTTCCCCCCGCATCCCGCTGGTCAGAGGCCGAGGGTCGTTGGCGAGGGCTACCCAGCGTCCGCGAATCGTGACTGCGGTGCTGATCGGAGCGGCTTTCCTCGCGGGGGCCGAGCTCTTCATCGTCAACGTCGCCTTCGACGAAATTGGCCGATACTTCGCTGGCGCTGAGCTCTCCGAGCTGAGTTGGATACTCAACGCCTACGCCGTCGTGTATGCCGCACTTCTGGTTCCGATGGGTGGGCTAGCGGACCGGTTTGGGCAGAAGCGCGCTTTCGTCGCAGGCCTGTCTGTGTTTGTCGCGGCCAGCCTGGCGTGCGGATTTGCGCCGGGGATCTGGTGGCTCGTGGCCTTCCGCGCGCTTCAGGCGACTGGTGCCGCTGCGATGACCCCGGCGAGCCTCGGCCTGCTCCTGGCTGTGGTAGCCCCGGAGAAACGCGTCCGGGCGGCGCGTCTGTGGGCCACGGTCGGCGGCCTGGCGGCGGCGCTGGGTCCAGCCCTGGGCGGCGGCCTGGTGCAGGCGTCGTGGCAGTGGGCGTTCTGGATCAACCTCCCGATCGGGCTGGTCCTGCTGTTCGCGGCGCTGCGCTACGTCCCCGACGTGCGGCTCAACCGGGGCGCCCCGAAGCCCGACCTGGCCGGAGCCGGCTTGCTCGTGCTCGCGGTGGGAGCTCTGGTGCTCGGGCTGGTCCAGGGGGGCGAGTGGGGCTGGAGCTCGATGCCCCTGCTCGGCACCTTCGCGGTCTGCGTCCTGGCGATCGCCGCTCTCGGCCGTCGGCTCCTGCGGCACCCGGCGCCGATCATCCCGCCGGCCCTGCTGGCCGTGCCGGCGTTCCGCTGGGCCAACCTCGCCACGCTCGTCTACAGCACCGCGTTCGGTACGGCACTACTCGCCGCGATCCTGTCCCTGCAGCAGACCTGGCAGCTCGGCGCGCTGCACACCGGCCTGGCGATCGCCGTCGGGCCGCTCGCGGCGCCGATCGCTTCGGTGCTCGCGCACAGGCTGTTCCCGAGCGCGCGGCCGGCTCGGATGATCGCTCTCGGCAGCCTCCTCCTTGCCGGCTCGGCGCTCTGGCAGGCCTGGACGCTCAGCAGCACACCGGCCTTCTGGACCGGCTTCCTGCCCGCCTGGGTGCTTGCCGGCATCGGCGTTGGCCTGGTCATGCCCAACCTCCTTGCCGCGGCGACCGCGACCCTTCCGCCCACGCAGGCCTCCACCGGCGGCGGGGTCGTAACCATGGCCCGTCAGGTTGGCCTGGCCCTGGGAGTGAGCGTGCTGGTGACGATCGTCGGCGGCGCGCAGGGCCAAGCGGGCTTCACCTACGCCTGGTACGCCGTCGCGCTGGGCATGCTCCTGACCGCGCTCACCGCACTACGTGTGCCGAGCGTCATCACAGCGAACCCCCAACCCGTCCCGGTCGCCGCCTGACTCGACCCCACCGAACCTGCGACGGGACGCGATGGCGGCCGCACTGGAGCAAGCCTTCGAGATCACCGCCGCGGCGGCGCGCGACCACACCGCGACTACATCGCCAGTGCGGGCGGCACTGCGACCGGCGCACCAGGGCAGCACGCTGGTCAGCGTGGTGGGCCCCGTGGGGATCGAACCCACAACCCGCGGATTAAAAGTCCGCTGCTCTGCCAGTTGAGCTAGAGGCCCGGTGGGTGCAGAAGCCCCTCCAACTGACTCACGAGACAACGCGTGAGGCATCCAGCGGCCCCGCAGCCCGGTGCGAGGCTACCGCCCGGCCCACGTTCGGCCGCCTCGGCCGCGAGCGCGGGCAACCCAACGCGATGCCGGCCGTTCTACGCTGCAGGCGCTCGGGATAGCCGACTGGCCCAGGCTCGGCCACTCGGGTCGAGAGGATGTGCCTCATGGCCGACGTCCCCGCTTCCGCCGTCCTACTTCCCGGGATCCTCATGCCGGCGCACGCCCGGTTTGCTCCGCTCATGGCCGAACTCCACGACCGCGAGGTGTGGCCGAAGGAGCTCGAGGTCTATGCCAGCCACGCGCCACCGCCCGGGTACACGCTTGACGACGAAGTGTCCGGACTGCTGGCCTTCCTGGATAGGCGAGGCGTCGACCGCGTCCACCTCTATGGGCACTCCGCCGGCGGGTCGATCGCCCTCGCCTTCACGGCCGAGCACCGCGACCGGGTGCTCAGTCTCGCCCTCGACGAACCGGCCACGGACTTCAGCCCCGAGGACCAGGAACTGGTCGCCACCCTCTGGTCCGGTTCGCTCGACCAGCTGCCGGCGCCACAGCGGATGCAGGTCTTCGCCCGCAGCCTGGTCCGGCCCGAGGTCGACCTGCCCCCGCCACCCTCCGGCCCACCACCGCCCGAACTGGCCAACCGCCCTGCTGGCCTTGCGGCCTTCGAGAACGCGATCGCGGGCCGCCGAGTGGACGAAGCAGCCCTGGCCTCCTTCCGCGCTCCGGTCTATCTCAGCTACGGCAGCCTGAGCAATCCGCGGTGGGAGGCCATGGCGGAGCGGACCGCCGGCCGGTTCCAAGACGTCGAGGTGGAGCGGTACGAGGGGCTCCATCACCTGAACACCTCCCACGCGGCGGAGCCCCGGCGCGTCGCCATCGCCCTCATGAAGCTCTGGACGCGGGCCGAGCGCGG
>DATEOS010000138.1:0-6152 GCA_035273815.1 Candidatus Limnocylindria bacterium | reverse complement strand
CGCTGCTGGCGCAGTTCGGTGCGGGGCTGACGACCAGCGCCCGCCTGCTGATCTCGGGCCTGCTGTTGCTGGCGCTGCACCGGCCGCGCTTCTTCGGCTGGGACCGCGACACGTGGAAATCCGTGCTGCTCTTCGGCTTCGCGATGGCCGGCATGAACGGCTTCTTCTACGCCGCCATCGCCCGCATCCCGCTCGGTATCGCGGTCACCATCGAATTCGCCGGGCCGCTGCTGCTCTCGGCGGCGTTGTCCCGCCGGCGCCGCGACCTGGGCTGCGTACTGGCTGCGGCGACGGCGATTGCGGTACTGGGTTTCGGCGATCACGGCGGCGGCGGGGACAGGCTCGACGCCGTCGGTGTCGGATATGCATTGATCGCGGCGGCGTTCTGGGCCTTCTACATCGCAGCCGGTAAGCGGGTCACCTCCGGGATGTCCGGGCAGGGCTCACTCGCGATCGGCATCCTCGTCGGCGCATTCGTGGTCGCCCCGTTCGGGGTCGGGTCCGTCGGCGACCTCGCATCGGCCGCACCCGCGGTGCTACTCCCCCTGGTCGGCATGGCGCTGCTGTCCTCGCTGATCCCGTACTCGCTGGAGTTCGTGGCCATCCGCCGGCTCAGCCCGCACGTTTTCGGCGTGCTGCTGTGCCTGGAGCCGGTGGTCGCCTGTGCCGCCGGATGGTTGCTGCTGGACCAAGCCCTCAGCTGGGTGCACGGGTTCGCCATGCTCGTGGTGGTGGTCTCGGCCATCACCGTCACCCTGAGCCAACCGGCAGCGCCGGCCGCGCCTCCTCAACCGGTCGGGCAGGTCCCGGCGGCCTCCCGCAACACCTGCGCCGACGGGGCGTCGACCGGTAGCCCGTAGCCGCGCAGCACCGCGGCGAACTGCACCGCGTACTGGCACCAGAACGCCCGGTTCTGCGGCATCCACACCGCCGGCTCGCCGTCACCCTTGTTCTGGTTGGCCGCCCCGGACACCGCCAGCAGGTTGGCCGGATCGTTGGCGAACCGCAGCCGCATCGGATCGGACCAGTTGCGCGCGCCCAGATCCCAGGCCAGCGCCAGCGGCACGATGTGGTCGATCTGCACCGAGGCCCCGATCTGATTGCCGCGCACGAAGGCGACAGTGGCATCGGTGTACGGGTCGATCAACGTGCCGGTCGCCACGGCCGTCGGGCACCGCGTGATGGACACATAGGATTTTTCGACCAGATCACGGTCCAGGATGTCGTTGCGGGTGTCGCAGCCGTTGCGCCCGCCCGGCGCGTCGTTGTCGTCGTCCCAGGACTCCCCGAACGCGGCACGCCGGTAGTCGTAGCTACGCGTGCGCACCGGGATCTCGGGCACCCCGGCCAGTACGTCGACACCCGGCGCGACGGTCGGGGTGTCGGCCTCCGCGACGTAGCGCACGGAGTCCGCACCGGGTTGCGTGGTGACCTGAACCGCGACCAGCACCGCCAGCACGACCCCCGCCGCCAGCAGGCCGATCCGCTTCACGACTTGTCCAGGTACTCGACGCGGTCGGAGTTGCGGAAGGGCGCGGCCAGCACGTCCAGCCCGGGCTGGTACGGATTGTCCAGGTATGCCGACTCGCAGAAGCTCCGGGCGTCCTGAATGATGCCCAGATGATCGGCCAGGGACAGGAAACGCAACGTGGTGAGGCGCCCGGACTGGTTGTAGCCCAGCACATCTCCCTCCTGACGTTCCTGTAGATCGAGGTCGGCCAGCGCGAAGCCGTCCAGCGTGCCGGCGACCGCCCGCAACCGCTCGCCGGCCCTGGAACTCTCCGGCATCCGGGTGACCAGCAGGCACAGGCTCGGGTGCTCGCCGCGGCCGATCCGCCCGCGCAACTGGTGCAGCTGACTGATACCGAACCGGTCGGCGTCCATCACCACCATCATGGTGGAGTTGGGCACGTCGACGCCGACCTCGATGACGGTGGTGCACACCAGGACATCGATCTCCCCGGCCCGGAACGCGGACATCACCGCGTCCTTCTCCTCACCGGTGAGCCGCCCGTGCATCAGCCCCAGCCGCAGCCCGGCCAGCGGTCCGCTGCGCAACCGGTCGAGCAACTGCAACACCGTGATCGGCGGCGGACCGTGCTCATAGGCGTTCTTCTTGTCGGGCTCCTCGTCGATGCGGGAAGCCACCACGTAGGCCTGCCGGCCGGCGGCTACCTCCTCGACGATGCGCGCCCACGCCCGGTCCAGCCAAGACGGGTGATCCTTGGTGAACACCACATTGCTGGTGATGGGCTGCCGGCCGCGCGGCAGTTCACGCAGCGTCGAGGTCTCCAGATCACCGAACACCGTCAACGCGATGGTGCGCGGGATCGGCGTCGCGGTCATCACCAACAGATGCGGGGTGATGCCGCCGGTGGCCTTGGCGCGCAACCGGTCACGCTGCTCGACACCGAACCGGTGCTGTTCGTCGACAACCACCATGCCCAGCCGGCTGAACTCCACCGACTCCTGGATGATGGCATGGGTGCCCACCACGATTCCTGCTGTCCCGGAATAGATCTCGTCACGCGCCTGGCGTTTCTGCTGGGGCGACATGGAGCCGGTGAGCAACGTGACGGCCGTCGCGCCGTCGGCCGCGCCGAGTTCGCCGGCCATCGCGAGCGGCCCGAGCACCTGGCGGATGGACCGGTAGTGCTGCGCGGCGAGCACCTCGGTGGGGGCCAGCAACGCGCATTGCATCCCGGCGTCGACGACCTGCAGCATCGCCAGGATCGACACGATGGTCTTTCCGGATCCGACCTCGCCCTGCAGCATCCGGTTCATCGGCCGGGTCCGGCCGAGTTCACCGGAGATCACCTCGAGCACCTCGCGCTGTCCGCCGGTCAACTCGAAGGGCAGCTGTTCGAGCAGCGCCCCGGCCAGGCCGTCCTCGCGCAGCGGGGCCGCCGGACCGGTCTCACCGAGCTCGCCGTAGCGACGCGATACCAGCGCCCACTGCAGGCCGATCGCCTCGTCATAGGTCAGCCGCTCCTGGGCGGCCGACCGCTCGACGGCGTTCTCGGACACGTGCACCCCGCGCAGCGCCTCGTCCTCGGACACCAGGTCCCATTGCCGCAGAAAGGATTCCGGAAGCAGTTCAGGGATCGGATCCAGCACCGCCAGCACCTGCTGAACGCAGGCATAGATGTCCCAGCTCTGCAGTTTCTTCGTGGCCGGATAGATCGGGAAGAATTCCTTCTCGAAGGCGGCCAGCACGCCCGCGCCGGACTCGCCGGACGCGTCCGCGATCTTCGCGAACGACCGTGTGCCGATGGTCCTTCCGGTCGGCGAATCGATGATCAGGAACGCCGGATGCGAGAGCTGCATGGTGTTGCGGAAATAGCCGATCTCCCCGGAAAGCATCACCCGGGTGCCCTCGGTCAGACTTTTCTCCAGGAACTCGGCGTTGAAGAAGGTGGCGGTGATCGGTGGATTCCGCTGCCCGAGCGTGACCCGCAGGAACTTGCGCTGCCGCTTACCGGTCTGCTTGCGCATGTAGTTGGAGTCGGCCTTGGTGATGACGTCGACGAAGGTCACGTGCGTGCCCTCCTCGAGTTCGATCTCCTCGCCCTCCTCGCGGACGGTCATCCCGTCGCTGTACTTGCGCGGGTAATGCCGCAGGAGATCGTTCACGGTGCGGATGCCGAAGGCCTCTTCGAGCTTGTCGGCGGCCTTGGCGCCGATGATGGGGGCGAGCAGATCGTTGAGGGCGACCACGGCTACTCCACCCCGATCAGCAGGGCGTCACCGTGGTGGTCGGTGCGGTAACTCACCAGCTCGGCACCCAGATGTCGTTGCCGCACATGGTCACGCAAACGTTCGCCCACTTTCTCGTCGACACCGGCGCCGATCAGCACGGTGATCAACTCACCGCCGGCCGCCAGCAGCAGGTCGATCAATCCGGCGCCGGCGGCGGCCACATCCCGACCCACGATCAACACCTCGTCGCCGGCAATGCCCAGTCCGTCACCGGGTTTGCAGGAACCCGCCCACGTCAGCGCCTCCTCGGTGGCCAGCCGCACCGAGCCGTGCCGGGCGCCGGCGGCGGCGCGCGCCATGGTGTATCCGTCGTCGACGCCCTGACGGGCCGGATCGTGTACCGCCAGCGCGGCGAGCCCCTGCACCATCGACCCCGCGGGTACCGGCACCACGTCGATGCCCCACCCGGTGGCCGCGGTGCATCCGGCCACCAACTCCTCGGCGGCGATGAAACCGTTGGGCAGCACCATGATCTGGCCGGCATCGGCGTCGACCAGCGCCCGCAGCAACTGCTGCGCACTGATCGGCGCACCGTCATGCGGACGCAGCACATGCGCACCCTCATTCGCGAACAGCGTTGCCGCACCGTCTCCGTCGACGACGGCGAGCACGGCCCGGTCCCGCCCGGCCTGCACTGCCGGGCGGGCGCCGGTGAGCACGGTGATCTGGATGCCGCTGAGGATGCCGAGCGCCAGGCCGGCCTCCACGGCACCGCCGGCGTTGTCGGTGTGCACGTGCACCGAGTGGGTACCCCGGCAGCCCGCGGTGATGGCCACCGAATCCCCCAGCGCGTCCAGCGCGGCGCGCAGTCCCTCGATGGCATCGGGCCGGCAGTCACTCAGCAGGTACATCACCTCGAACTGCGGCGGCGCGGTGGAGGTGATCGGCGGCTCGGCCGGATCGCCGGCAGGTTCATAGGTGTCGCGCCGCGGCGCGGTGCCGACCAGTGTGGCGGTGAGCGCGTCCAGCAGGACCAGCAGTCCGCGCCCGCCGGCATCCACCACGCCGGCCTCGGCCAGGACGTCGAGTTGGTCTGGGGTGCGCTCCAAGGCCTCCACGGCCGCGGCCGCCGCCGTCGCGACCACCGTCGATACCTCGGCGCCTTCGGCGGCGCTGCGCTCGGCCGCATCGGCGGCCGACCCGAGGACCGAGATGATCGTTCCCGGCACCGCCTCCCCCATCGAGGCCACCACCAGGCCCTGCGCGCACTGCAGCGCGGCGGCGAAGGCCGGCCCGTCGATCTCGTCGGCACGCCGAGCCGCGGCGATGTCGGCGAAGCCGCGCAGAATCTGGGACAGGATCACCCCGGAGTTGCCGCGGGCCCCGCGCAGCGCACCGTCGGCCAGGCAGGCGGTCAGCGCGGCCAGGTCCAGATCGTCGCGACCGTCCAGCGCGGCCACCGCGGACCGCATGGTGAACAGCATGTTGGTACCGGTGTCGGAGTCCGCGACCGGGAACACATTGAGCCGGTTGATCTCGTCGGTATGGGTGATGAGCTGGCCGACGGCGGTATGCGCCCAACGCCGCAACGCGGGTGCATCGAGCCGCGCAGCCGACATCAATCCACCCTTCCAGCTCGGTCCAGCCCGTGCGCGCAAGAATAGCCATCGTGCCCGACAGCGCGGCCGCAGCTGGCACAGGTTGTGGACAGATGAACGAGCCGCAACGGCACCGTTTTGCAGATCCGTTCCCCGGGCCGGTATCCTGATCAGGTTGTCGGGTCACCCGTCATGTGGTCGTTGACCCCCAAGTACTGATCAACAAGGAGTTCTGACATGGCTGCCGTGTGCGATATCTGCGCTAAGGGCCCCGGCTTCGGCAAGTCGGTGTCGCATTCCCACCGTCGGACCAGCCGTCGCTGGAACCCGAACATCCAGAGCGTCAACGCTGTGACCCGCCCCGGCGGCAACAAGCAGCGGATGAACGTGTGCACCTCCTGCCTGAAGGCCGGCAAGGTCACCCGCGGCTAGTTCCGCCCCGCGCCTGCGCGGCGGCCTTCCCGCCGCCCCACCCGCTACGGCAGGCGCCAATCGATCGGTTCGGCCCCCAGCCGCGTCAACAACTCGTTGGCGCGGCTGAACGGCTTTGAGCCGAAGAAACCCCGCGCGGCCGACAGCGGCGACGGATGCACCGATTCGATGACGGCGCACCCGCCCTCGGCCAGCATCGGCTTCAGCGTCTGGGCATCGCGACCCCACAACACCGCCACCAACGGTTGCGGACGCGCCACCAGCGCGCGGATCGCGCATTCGGTCACCGCCTCCCAGCCCTTGCGGCGATGCGAGGCCGGCGTGCCCGGGCGCACCGTGAGCACCCTGTTGAGCAGCATCACCCCGCGCTGCGCCCACGGACTCAGGTCCCCGGTGGCCGGCGTCGGATAGCCGAGATCCTCG
>DATEOS010000137.1:0-17492 GCA_035273815.1 Candidatus Limnocylindria bacterium | reverse complement strand
AGGTTGTCGTTCCAGCGCATGCCGCCCGTGTCGGGCACCACGAACTTGACCTGGTCGTTGTCGTAGAGGTTCATCTGGCTGATGTCGCCTGACCAGGCCACGGAGATGGCGAGGTCGCCCGCCGCCAGGGCGTCGTAATACTCGTTGCCATAGAAGCCACGGAAGTGGCCCTGCGGCGCGGCGAGCAGCTTCTGCTGGGCCTGGGTCACGTCGCCCACATTCGCGTTCGCCGGCTCCACTCCGAGGGAGAGCAGCGTCAGGCCGAACATGTCGCGCATGTCGCTGAAGCCGCCGGCGCGCCCGGAGAACGCCGGATCCAGCAGATCATTGAAGGTGGTGATGTCCCGCCCGGTGAGGTTCGGGTCATAGGCCAGCCCGGTGATGCCGCCCTGCCACCAGACGCTGTACTTGTTGTCCTCATCGAACCACAGGCCCTTGGCGTAGTCCGCGGTGTTGGCCGACCAGTTCGGCAGCTTGGAATGATCAAGCTCCTCCAGCCAGCCGAGGCGCGCCATCCGCTCCACGACCCAGCCGCCTGGCGTCATCACGTCCCAGCCGGTGTTGTTGCCCTCGCGCAGGTCGGGCGCGTACGTGGCCAGGAACTCGGCGTTGTCGAGCAGGCCCTCGTCGTACTCGACCTCCAGGCCCGTCTCCTCCTTGAAGGCGTCGAGGCTCGGGTTGGTCGACCCGTCGTCGGAGATGTCGATGTAGGCGGGCCAGTTCAGCCAGCGCACCTCGCTGCTGGCGCCGCCGCTGCTGCCGCTGCTCGGGGCGCACGCAGCCAGGATCCCGGGAATGGTGGCCAGGGCGCCCAGCGCGATGCCGCCTCGTCCGGCGCGCCGGATGAAGGCGCGACGCGAGATGCGCTCGCGGCGCATGAGCTTGTCGATGCTGGTCTCGATGCGAGTGCGGCCGTCCAGGTCAGTCAACGGTGGCTCCTTCTTCCTCCAGAACGTGTGGATCGTCGGCAACGTGCTCGGCCACACCGCCGATGACGAACGTGTGCTGCGGCTTCCAGGTCAACTGGACCTGCTGTCCATCCGCCAGCAGCTCGCCTGCCCCCGCCGTGTTCAGGTTTTGCGCGTAGACCGTGAGCCGATGACCGTCGCTGGTCTGCACCAGGTACTGCGTGCTCACGCCCATATAGCTCGCATCAAGGATCGTGCCGGATAGCGCGTTGAGCCCGTCCGTGGCGGCGGCCTGGTCCCCGGCATCGACCTTCAGCTTCTCGGGTCGCACGCCCACCCGCACCCGGCCGGACGGCGCGGTGCCGTCGGCCGGCGCGCTGAGGGCGGTGCCATCGGGCAGGCGCACGGTGACCAGCGATCCATCGCGGCCGGCCACCTCGCCATCCAGCAGGTTCGAGACGCCCAGGAAGCCGGCAACGAAGGCGGTGGTCGGGCGCTCGTAGAGCTCCTCCGGCGTCCCCAGCTGCTCAATCCGGCCGGCGCGCATGACCGCGATCCGGTCGGACATGGTCATCGCCTCTTCCTGGTCATGGGTGACGTAGATGAAGGTGATGCCGACCTCGGTCTGGATCCGCTTCAGCTCCAGCTGCATCTGCTTGCGCAGCTTCAGGTCCAGGGCGCCAAGCGGCTCGTCCAGCAGCAGGACCCGCGGGTGGTTGATGAGGGCCCGCGCGAGCGCCACCCGCTGCTGCTGGCCGCCGGACAGCTGGGCCGGGCGGCGCGACTCGTAGCCCGGCAGCTCGACCAGGTCGAGCATCTCGCGCACCCTGGTGCTGATCGAATCGGAGGTGACCTTCTTGCGGCGCAGGCCGAAGGCCACGTTCTCGAAGACGGTGAGGTGCGGGAAGAGGGCGTAGTTCTGGAAGACCGTGTTCACGTCCCGCTTGTAGGGCGGCAACCCGGTGACATCGGCCTCGCCGAGGTAGATCGTCCCGCCGCTGGCTTCCTCGAAGCCGCCGATCATGCGCAGCGTGGTGGTCTTGCCGCAGCCCGAAGGCCCGAGCATGGAGAAGAACTCGCCGCGCTCGATGTCGACCGAGAGGTCGTCGACCGCCACGACCTCGTGAAAGCGCTTCGTGATGCGATCTAGCCGAACGTCGATCTGAGCCGACACGGGGTCCTCGCGCAACTCGAACGTGCCGTGGCGGCTGGCAGCGGGCCCGCGGCAGGGCCGCAGTATAGGTCTCGCTCGCGGCGACGTGTCAACGCGCGCGAGTGATGCAACCGATGGGCTGTCCCGTACGTCTGATGAGCACCATGGCGAAGCCGAATCACGCCAAACGCTCTCGGCCGAGATCCCTGTCGACCCGTCGCCATCGGGTTGTGCAGCAGCGGTCGGCCGAGCAGCGGGCTCGCAAGGCGATCGAGCGCTGGCGTCGCGGCTGAGCCGTGGTTCCTTCGTCTCCTGCGGCCTGACGGCGGTCCGAAAGGGCCGCCGTTTCCGTGTCCGAGGCGGCGCTGGTAGACTCGCCGCCGGGCCGCTTCACCGGCTCCAAATCCCACGGAATCCGCAGACGGGGAGCCGCATGGATTTCGCCCTCAGCCCGCAGCACGAAGAGATTCGGCGCACGGTGCGCGATTTCGCCGAGCGCGAGATCATGCCGGTCGCCGACGAGCTGGAGCGCAGGGGCGAGTTCCCGCACGAGATCGTCCGCAAGGCGGCCGATCTGGGCCTGCTGGGCGTTCCCTATCCGGAGGAGCTCGGCGGCACCGGGCTCGACTCCCTGGCCTATGCCATCACCGTGGAGGAGCTGTCCCGCGCCAGCGGGAGCGTCGGCATCATTGTGTCTGCCCACACCAGCCTCGGCTGCAACCCGGTCTATCTGGCCGGGACCGATGAGCAGAAGGAGCGCTACCTGCGCCCCATGGCCAGCGGCCAGGTGCTGGGGGCCTACGGGCTCACCGAGCCGGGCGCCGGGTCGGACTCGCGCGGCACCCGCACGCGGGCTCGGCTGGTGGACGACTGCTGGGTGCTGAACGGGAGCAAGCGCTTCATCACCAACGCCGGCGTGGCGGGCACCTACATAATCACCGCCGTCACTGAACGCGAGGCGGACTCCGGCCGCATCAGCGCCTTCATCGTGGAGGCGGATGCCCCCGGCTTCTCCATCGGCCGCATGGAGGAGAAGATGGGGCTCCACGCCTCGAACACCGGAGAGCTCCTGTTCGACGACTGCCGCATTCCCGCCGAGAACCTGCTGGGCGAGGAAGGCGCAGGCGACAAGCTCTTCCTCAAGACGCTCGACGGTGGTCGGATCGGGATCGGAGCCATGGCGCTGGGGCTGGCGCAGGCCGCGTACGAGGCGGCATCGGCCTATGCCAAGGAGCGAAGGCAGTTCGACCGGCCGATCGCATCGTTCCAGGGCGTTGCCTTCAAGATCGCCGACATGGCCACCCAGATCGACGCCGCGCGGCTGATGGTTTACCGCGCCGCCTGGTTGAAGGACCAGGGCCGTTCCTACACCACGGAATCCGCAATGGCCAAGCTGCACGCATCCGAGGTGGCGAAACAGGTCACCAACGATGCGCTGCAGATCCATGGCGGTTACGGCTACATCACCGAGTACCACGTGGAGCGGTATCTGCGCGACGCGAAGCTGACCGAGATCGGGGAGGGAACGAGCGAGATCCAGCGCATGGTGATCGCGCGGAACCTGCTCGGCATCCGCGCGATGTAGGTCAGGGGAGCGGCTAGGCAAGCTCCCGGGTTTCGGCGAACTCCACGAACGCGTCGAGCGACTCGGGGTTGACCAGAGACCCGCGCGAGGCGGCCACCTCCGCCGGGGTGCCGGTCAGTATCCGCTTGAGCGGCACCTCCAGCTTCTTGTTCGAAAGCGTGCGCGGCACGCCGGGCACCGCCACGATCCGGTCCGGCACGTGGCGCGGAGAGAGGCTGGTGCGCAGCGCCGAGCGGATGCCGTCTTCCAGCGCCTGGTCCAGGACCGCACCCGGACGGAGCGCCACGAACAGGATCAGCTGGTCGCCCTCGTCCAGGTGGATGACCACCGAATCCGCTACTTCAGGCAATGCCTCGACCACCGCATAGAGCTCGGACGTCCCGACCCGGACGCCGCCCCGGTTGAGCGTTGCGTCCGACCGGCCGGTGATGACGCACGAGCCACGCTTCGTGAGGGTGATCCAGTCGCCGTGGCGCCAGGTGCCGGGAAACTCGGCGAAGTAGGCGTCGCGGTAGCGCGACCCATCGGGATCGTTCCAGAAGGCGACCGGCATGGAGGGCATCGGCCGGGTGATCACCAGCTCCCCCTGCTCGTCAGTCAGCGGCCGCCCGTCCGGCGTGAACGCCTCGACTGCGCAGCCCAGGTGGCGGCAGCTGATCTCGCCCTCCCAGACCGGGACCAGCGGCGAGGCACCGACGAAGGCCGTGCAGACATCGGTCCCGCCGGACACGGACTGGAGGTGGACCGATGGGCTGACCGACTCGTAGACGTAGCGGAATCCCTCCGCTGGCAGCGGCGCGCCGGTGGATCCCAGCCCGCGCAGCGCGGATAGGTCGGCGACCTCGCGCGGCTCCAGTCCGTCCTTGCGGCAGGCCATCAGGAACGGGGCGCTGGTGCCGAAGTAGGTCACGCCCTCTTCGCCGGCCATGCGCCACAGGGCGCCCAGGTCCGGGTCGGCCGGGGAGCCGTCGTAGAGCACCACCGCCGAGTCGACCAGCAGGCCCGAGGCCAGGTAGTTCCACATCATCCAGCCGGTGGTGGTGAACCAGAAGAACCGATCGGCCGGACCCAGGTCGTGGTGCAGGGCGTGGATCTTCAGATGCTCCAGCAAGATCCCGCCGTGACCGTGCACGATCGGTTTGGGCAGCCCGGTGGTGCCCGAGCTGTACAGGATGTAGAGCGGGTGGTCGAACGGGACCTGCTCGAAGGCCAGCGGTCCGGGCGCGGCCAGCAGCTCGTTCCAGCCGACGGCGCCGGGAATGCTCGACTGACCGGGACGGAGATAGGGGATCTCCACGGTGGCGTCCAGGCCGGGAAGTGCTGCCCGAACGGCGGCCACCTCATCGGCGCGTTCGATGCTTCGCGGTCCATACCGATACCCATCCACCGTGAACAGCACCTTCGGCTCGACCTGGCTGAAGCGATCGACGACGCTGCGCACGCCGAACTCGGGAGCACACGAGGTCCAGATGGCGCCCAGGCTGGCGGTGGCAAGCAGGGCGACCAGTGCCTCCGGCACGTTCGGCAGGTACCCCGCCACACGGTCGCCGCGGCCCACGCCCAGCCGCTGCAGCCCGGCTCGGGCCCGCGCCACCTGCTCACGCAGCCCGGCCACGGTCAGCGCCTGTCGCTCGCGGGTCTGCGAGCGCGCGACCACCACGACGTCCGAGGGATGGCGACGGTCCAGGCGCAGCGCATGCTCCGCCCAGTTCAGGCTGGCGCCCGGGAACCAGTTCGCGCCGGGCATGCGCGCGTCGCCGAGCGCTGCCTCCACCGGCGTCGACGAGCGGACGTTGAGGTGGTCCCAGACCGATTGCCAGAAGGCGCCGAGGTCGTCCGTCGACCAGCGCCAGAGCTCGTCGTACGCGCTGAAGCGCATCCCACGCTCCCGATCCAGCCAGTCCAGGTAGTGCCCCACCCGGGATGTGGCACGGACATCGGCTGGCGGCGACCACAGGATCGGCGGATCGGCCATGGGCCGATCATGCCACGGGCCGCTATCCTGCCCGGACCGATGCCTGCCACGCGCGTCGTTTCCGTTGGCGCCGCCGTCCTGGGACTCGCCGTGGCCGTCGCCACCGGCTGGTCGCCTCCCACGGCGCTCGGCACGTCCGCCATCCCGCCCGACGCGACTGGCCGCCTCCTTGACGGCAACCCGATCACCGCCATCGTCGGCGACATTGACGGCGACGGCGTGCGCGAGCTCATCAGCCTGGGTCCGCGTGACGACGACCCGGTGCACCTGGCAGTCGAGGTGCTCGAACAAGGGCCGGACGGCGATCTGGTCTCGGCCGGCAGCGTGCCCTTGACTCGGATGGCCAGCGTCACCGAGCAGCTGAGCGGCCTGCCGCGGCCGGACGAGAACAACCTGCTGCAGGCGCGGGTCGACGAGCCGGCGAGGCTGGTCACCTGGCACGAGGGCGGCCGGGAGCACGTGCTGGCGATGGCGATCGGAACGCTCCGCAACGCGCGCGCATGCTGCCTGAGCATCTATGCCGTCGAGCGCGGCGGCGACGGCATCCGGCTGCGGCTCATGACCGATACCATGCGGAGCGCCGACCAGGTCCGGGCGGTGGACATGGACGCGGACGGCACCGACGAGCTGGTCGTCACCGAACCGCGCCAGGACGCTGACCCAAACGTCCTGCCGATAGCCGTATTGAAGTGGACTGGTGCCCGATTCGCCAGCCAGTCGACGCGGTTGGGCGTGCTGGGCGGCGGCCCACTCGTCTCGCTGGGCGACAGCGACGGACTGCCGGGTGAGGAGCTGGGCACGATGCGCACCTCGCAGTCGGGCGCAACCCTGCATCGGATTGCTCTTGATCGCGACGGCCGCCTGCGCGTCGACCAGGTGACGCTCCCCTTCGCTGGCGGCCTGGCCGCCGTTGACGGGCCTGGTGGGGGCCGCCTGGTGCTGGGTGATGACCAGCACGGTGCGCTCTCGCTGACCTGGCCCGCGGGCCGGCAGGCCCACATCGAAGAGCGATCGGCATGGCGCGGGGTGCCTGTCGCCACCCTGGGCGAGGGCGCCAACGCGCGCGTGCTCAAGGTGCGTGACGGACGTCTGCTCGATGCCTTCGGTCCGCGGCTTGGCACGGACCTGACCGGACTCACGGGCAACGAGGCGGAAGCACGCTTCCGAGCGGCCGATATCCCCCCGTACGTCGGCCCGCTGCCCGGCGGCATGCAGGACGGAAGCCGGGCGTTCATCTTCCGCGGCCGCCTGCTGCGCGCGCCCAGCGGGGGGCAGAGTGGGGTCACCGTAACGGACGTCAGCGCCCTGCCGGCCGTCACCCCGGTCGGCCTGTTCGGCCGTAGCTCCAGCTTCATGGCGCTGGCACTCCCCGTCTCTATCGGCGTGGAGGCCGGCCTCGACGCGACCCGCGAGGGCGGGCAGCTCTTGCAGCCGGCCGGGCGCCTGCGCTCGGCACGGATGGTGGTGGCAGATGCGGCTGCTGCCCTGTCGCCCGAGGCCGATGGCGGACTGCTCCAGCCCGATCCGCAGGGTCCGGTCCGCGTGGAGGCCAGGCCGGATGGACCCGTGCTGCTGGCCGGTGGCTCGTTCGTCCTACCGGTGCCCGGGCCGCCGGGAACGGAGCTGAAGCTGTCGGTCGGCGACGAGATGACGGAAGCGCTGGTGCCGGAGGAGGGCGTGGTGCAGATGCGCGTCGACACGGACGGCTTCGACGACGGCGACGAGGTGCGCGTCTCGCTGCTGGCCATCACGTCGACTGGACAGGGCTACGGCGGCGCCTGGACCGTGTCGATCCATACCCAGCCACCGGTGCTCCGCGCCACCACGCCTCTCGCCTCGCTTGGCTTCGACGTCGGCGTCTCGGGCCGGACGGCGCCAGAAGCCAGCCTGGCGGTGGATGGCACGCCCGTGCCGGTGGAGTCCGACGGCCGGTTCGCGGTTGCCGTGAGCGCCGGCCTCTGGCCGCGCGACGTGCAGATCGTGGCCACCGACCCGCTCGGCAATCGCACCACGACAACCATCAGCGTGGTCGCCCCGCTGGACTACCGCCAGCTGCCGTGGATCCCGATCGTGGCGCTGCTCACCATCCTGGCCGGCCTCGTCCTCTACCTGCGGGTGCCGCACGTCAGGCCAGCCACGGCATCGGGCCCGATGACCGACGCAACCCTGGAGGACCTCGATTAGGCCGATGCTATAGTCGGCCGGCCACGCCCCGCCCGTTGAGGACCCGCTGCCAATGGAACCGACGGGAGGCCGCCTCCTCCCCGAGATGGACGTCCATCTTGAGCGCCAGATGCGCTCCCAGGAGCGGCAGCTGGCCGTGGTGCGCGCCACGATTGCGGGCGCGGCGCTGGTGGCCATCGTCCTGTTCCGCGACCAGCTGTCGTCCTTCGGGGGCCTGGCCGGGCTGGCGATCTTCGTCCTCGTTTACACCGGCGGCATCCTGCTGCTCGTCAACCGCTTCCCGGCGCGGGAGGTCGGGATCGTGGCCACCGCGCTGGACATGGTCGTCGTCACGGTGGCCATCTACATCGAGCCGCAGGCGCTGGACGCCTACCTGTTCTACGTGCCCGTCATGCTGGGCGTGGCCCTGCGCTACGGGCTGGCGGCGTCGATCTGGGCGTCGCTCGTCATGGCCTTCATGTATGCCTCGGTCGTCTTCCTGGCAACCTCCGTCGGCGACCCCGCGCGCGAGCTCCTGCCGATTCGGATCGGCTACCTCATCGGGCTGGGTGCGGCGGCGGGGCTGTTCGCACGGGTGGCCATCGACCGGGCCACCGAGAATGCCCAACTCCAGCAGCGCCTGGTGGAGGAGGAGCGTGAGTCGCTGCGCAGCCGCGAGACTGAGCTGCTGAGCCAGCTGGCGCGCGAATTCGGCACCTCGCTCGAGCGCAAGGAGACCACCCAGGCGATCGCCCGCGCCACCGCGCCGCTGCTGGGCGACGTCACCTGGCTGCTGCTGGCCGAACGAGCCGACCCGGCCGATCCCGGCTCCGTGCGGCTGGTGCCGGCCGAGGTCGGAGGCACCGACGACGCGCTGGTCGAGCGGTTGCGCACCCACCTCGGAGAGCGCAGCCTGCGCATCGGCGAAGGAGTGGTGGGCGCCGCCGCCGGAACTGCCACCCCGATCCGCGCCCAGGCCCCGCTCACCTCCGAAGCCGGGGACCCTGACGGGGTGACGGCGCTGGGCCTGACCTCGCTGCTGGCGGTGCCGATCCTGTGGCGTGGGACCCTGCGCGGGGTGCTGGCCTCGGGCAGCACGACCGGACCGCGACTGGGCGACGGGGAGCTGCGACTGGCGGTGGCGATCGCCGAGCGGGCGGCGCCGGCGCTGGACAACGCCTCCCTATGGGCCGACCTGCAGGAGCAGGTGCGTCGGGAGCAACGGGCGCAGCGCATCAAGGACGACTTCCTGTCGATTGTCAGCCACGAGCTGAGGACGCCGCTCACCAGCATCCAGGGCTATGCCCAGCTGCTGGAGGCACGGATGCGCGACTCGGCCAGCGCCAAGGAGCTGTCGCAGATGCGGGTTATCCGTTCGCAGGTGACGCGGATGCGCCGCCTGGTCGACGACCTGCTCGACGTCAGCCGCATCGACCGCCGTGGCGGCGTCAGCGTCGAGCCCGAGCCGATGGACATGGCCGAGGAGATCCGGGAGGCCGCCGCGCGCACAGGACGCGACCATCCCAACCGGACGATCACGGTCGACGCGCCCGAGGCGCTGCCCATCGTCGCGGACCGCGACCGGATCGGCCAGGTGCTCACCAATCTGCTGGACAACGCCATCAAGTACTCGCCCGACGGTGGCGACGTCACGGTCCGCGCCCGGGCCACCGGCAGCGACGTCGACGTGGCGGTGCTCGACGAGGGAGTCGGCATCAGCCCGGATCAGGCCGACGCGGTGTTCGATCGCTTCTTCCAGGCCGACGAGGACGCCGGCGGCCGCCGCTTCGGCGGCCTGGGCCTGGGCCTCTACATCACCCGCGCCATCATCCAGACGCACGGCGGCGAGATCAGGGCGCAGGCGAACGCCGAGGCCGGCCGCGGAACCATGATCCGCTTCACGCTGCCCCTCACCGCCCGCGTGCCGGAGGCATTCCGCATCACCGACGCTCCACCGCCGTTCGTCACCCGGCGCGGCTAGACTCCGGCGCATGCCCGCCGTGCGCCCCTTTCGGGCGATTACCTACGCCCCGGAGCGCTTCGCCCAGCCGATCATTTCCGAACGCATCCGCCTGCCCAATGAGCCGGGCACGCTTCTCGCGGGCCGGCAGGTGACCGACCTCACGGACCTTGCCTGCCCGCCGTACGACGTCATCAGTCCCGATCAGCAGGCGGAGCTGCTGGGGCGCCACGACCGCAACGCGGTCCTGCTGGAGCTGCCGCCGGGCGAGGATCCGCACGCCGAAGCGGCATCCACGCTGGCATCGTGGATGGCGGATGGCACCCTCACGCGACGCCCGGAGGCATCGGTCTACTACTACGCGCACGCCTCCACCGCGATGCCGCACGACCCGACCGTGCAGGGCGTCCTGGCCCGGGTGCTGCTCGAGCCGTATGGGGCCGACGTGCGACGGCACGAGCACACCATGCCCGGCCCCAAGGCAGATCGACTCGCCCTGCTGCGGGCGACGCGCACCCAGTTCTCGCCGATCCTGGCCGTCTACTTCGATCGCAGCGAGCGGTATCGCCACGTCATGAGCCGCGCCTGGACCAGTGAGTGGCGCGCACGTGACGTGGATGGCCTGCTGCACACCGCGGTCGAGGTCGAGCCGGACGACCGGCTGCTGGCGTTCCTGTCGCGCCAGCGGCTGTACATCGCCGACGGGCACCATCGGTACGAAACCGCCCTGGCCTACCAGGCGGAGGTGCGCGCGGATCCGGTCGTGGCGGCCGAACCGCCGGGAGCCCTGGCCGCTGACTGGATCATGGCCGTGCTGGTCAACGCCGAGATGGAGGAGGTCGACATCCGGCCCACGCATCGGCTCTTTCGCGAAGGCAGCGCAGATGGCCTGGAGGCATTCGTCAGGGACCCGGGTCCGGTCTTTCGGGCGGAACCGATGAAGGCGGATGACGTCGCGGCGCGCCTGGACCGCGAGCGCGACGCGCAGGCGGCGACCTTTGGCCTGCTGCTTCCGGATGGTGGCTACCTGCTCACGGCCGACCCGGATGCGGCCGCGATGCGGATGCGTCGCGAGCGGGTGAGCACCGCGGTCGGCCGGCTGGACCTGGCCATCCTGCACGCGGCGCTGCTGGACGACCGGCTGGGGATCGATGCCGAAGCCGTCGCGGCGGGGGAGCGGCTGGCATACACTAGGGACGAGGCTGAAGCTCGACACGCGGTTGACGCCGGCGAGGCGCAGGCCGCCATCCTGGTCCGCCCCACCCGACTCGATCAGCTCGCGGCGGTCGCCATGGCCGGTGACGTGATGCCGCAGAAATCGACCTACTTCTATCCCAAGCTGCTGACCGGCATGGTCTTCAACCCAGTGGAGGACTGACGCCCCGTGGTGCAGGCGATCAAGCGCGACGAGGTCTACATCGAGCCGGAGGGGATCTACGTCGAGACCCAGCAGCCGGAGCGGCGCAGCCGCAAGCCCCCACTCCTGCTGGTGCACGGGGCACTCACCGGATCATGGCTGTGGTCGAGCTTCGGCGCCTTCTTCGCCGAGCGAGGCTGGGAAGCCCACGCCATGAACTTCCGCGGCCACTACACCTCGGACATCGCGGACCTGGGCTCGGTGTCGATGCGCGACTACGCGGACGACGTCGGCGTCGCCGTTCGCCACCTCGGCCGGCCGCCGGTCGTCATCGGCTGGGGGATCGGCGCCCTGGCCGCCATGCTCTACGCCGAGCAGCACCCAGTGCTGGGCCTGGTCCTGCTGGCGCCGTCGCCGCCCGCCGGCGCCCTGCCACGACGGCCAAGCGACCATGAGCTGAAGGACGTGCCACCGGTCTACGACGCCCGCTGGTGGGGCTGGATCACCGACTGGGACAAGCTCCACGAGGTGATGCCGGACATGACCGATGATGCCCTGGAGAAGATGCAAGAGATGATGGACGGCGCGCGTGAGTCGGGCAGCGCCCGGCGTGAGCGCATGCGCGGCGTGGCGGTCGATACCGCGCGGATCCAGGTGCCGTCGCTGGTCATCGCGGCCGGGCGCGACGACGTGATCCATCCCACCGAGGCGCGGCGCACCGCCGACCTGCTGGGCGCCGCGTACGAATACTTCCCATCCGCCTCGCACTTCGGGCTGGTGATGGGCGAGGAGACGTGGCCGCAGGTGGCAGGCTCCGTGCTCGGCTGGCTGGAGGAGCGCCGCCACGCCATGACAGCGCAGCTGACGGCGGTCGGGGCCGCGCGCTGAGGCTGCCGCCCCGCTCAGAGCAGGCGGGTGAAGTTCAGGTCGAAGTCATGTCGCAGGGCCGCACCAGGCTGGTCGCCGCGCTCCCAGGCGCCGGTGATCGTGTTGGCGTCCTCGCTCAGCCGCCCCATGTAGCGCTGCGGCCAGTCCGGTCCTGCGCGGTAGAGCGTCCAGGTTCCGCCCTCGAGCGACATCTCGTACACGCGCGCCACGCCCCGCGAGTCGAAGTAGTGCTGCTGCAGGGCGCCCTCCCGACCTGTCGGCCCAATGATGCTGATCGAGTTGGGGAACTCGGGACGCTGCACCACCGACCGCTCGATCAGGAAGCCGCCGCCGTCCAGCCACTCGAAGGTCGTCCGGCCTCTGGCGTCCATTGCCGGTGCTTCGGTGTCCCATTCGCCGACGAGAGCGTCCAACCTCAGCAGCGAATCGGGTATGTCGTATGCCATCAGGGGTCCTTCCCGGTTGTCGATGCCTGTTCCCTGCAGAAATGAGGCCGGCGGAAGGGGTTGACATGCATCTCTTACGATCGGCGCATGACCGATCCGACCCCTGACAGCATCCATCGCTACATCCTGGAAACCTATCCCGACACGATCGTGGCCGCCATCGAAGGTGGCACCTTCTACTCCTGCGACCCGGCCAACTTTCCAAACTTCGCCACCGTGGTCACCAGCGACGCCTTCGACGACGCCTCGAACCTGACGCGGGCAGGCGCCTTCAGGCTGAATATCGGCCTCAGTCGCGACACGTTCCAGCGGCTGGTCGGGGGGCGGGAGTCGCCGGACTACACGGCGCTCAACCAGCTCATGCCGCACCCGGTCTACGCCAAGCAGCATTACGTGTCGATCCTCAATCCCAGCGCCAACGCCTTCGAGGACGTCATCAAGCCGCTGCTCGACGAGGCGCATGACCGGACGGCCGCCCAGTACGCCAGGCGAGAAGCGGGGAGAGCGGCTCGCGGCGCAACCTAGTGCGTCTCAGTACGGCCCTCGGTGAGGGACGCATCCCGTTCGCCCAGGAGTGCGGCCACGCGTGCGTGGCTGGCGTGCCACGCGGCCCAGACCGACCTGCACCAATCCTCGATGGCACGATCTCGCTCCGCGCCGGGTGGCGACCGCATGACGTCGAGGACGGTGAACGCGCCGGTGTTGCCGGGAGGGTCGAAGGCGGGCCACCCCCGTCGCTGTTGCGCGAGACGCGTGTGCGCCGCCTGGACCTGCCGCCCCGAATAACCGCGCTCCAGATGCAGGTACAGGCCGATGAGCGCAAAGGCCACGCCAATGGTCGAGGACTTCGCCGTCGCGTGCTGCGCCGCGAATGTGTCGACCACGTGCTGGTGGATGAAGTCCGGGTCGCCGTGGGTCAGCGTGTAGGCGGACAGCTCATCGCGAGCGGCCTGCTCCGCGGGTGAGATCGTCGAATCCATGGTTGCAGCTGGCACCGTCGCTATCGGCTCCAGTTTGAGGCTGCCGGGGACGCGTTGCTATACTCGCTAGCGTCCCGGACACCGCGGACGACGGGCCGCATTCGTCTAGAGGCCTAGGACACCGCCCTCTCAAGGCGGAGATCACCGGTTCGAATCCGGTATGCGGTACCAGCAAAACCATTCGAGCCCCATCCAGCCCGGATCGGGCATCCTGCTGCCCGGCATCCTCACGCGCCCTCGGCGGCGAGATCCTTGTCCTCCATCTCCCACGCATGGTCGAGCGTGTGGAAGGCGGAATGTCGGATGAGGAAGGGAAGGTTCCAAGAGCGCATCGGCTTTTTCTCGACCTCGCCGGCGTTGTACGCGCGCATCGCCGCGAGATAGGCCTCCCGATATTCGCGGAGCACATCCGGAGTGAGGGCTCCACTGCGGTCAGCCGCCTCCTTCGCTGACGCGGCTCGCAGTTCTTCGGGTATCTGCAGACCTACCCGCGCCGCGAAATCCAGACTCTCGACGCGGATGGTGTGGCGGATGATCTCGTCGCGGTCACGTCCGCCCCCGCGCGGGCCCTTCGCCATCTCCGGGGAAACTCGCGCCGCGATGCCGTCGAAGAACGCCCAGCAGGCTCGCAGCAGCGCGATCCCGCGCTCGAGCTCGGCGTCGCCCATCGGCTCCGTCTCCAGGGCCGACGGCGAAAAGGAGATGCCCCAGAAGTCGACCGACCCCGTCCCAACTTTGTCGTCAACGATCTCGAGCCCTCCGGCGGCGTCGAACTCGTCTGCCATCCCGGCGAGAGCGGCGACGGGCCGGTAGCGGTCCCGGTAGGTCTCCAGTGTCTCCAGGGCGAGCTCGGCGGTCGTCGCGCCGCGACTCCATCCTGGCCAGTCGAGGCCGACCGCGACCGATCGCTTCCCCTTGGGCCCTCGGTCGATGACGGTGCGGACTGTCATGACGCCCTCAAACCTCCTCAGGATCCGGCAGCGCCGGGTAGTCGGGGATCGGGTAGACGCCGGCGACGAAACCATACGTGACCGCTCCCGACCGGGGAAGCCGCTCGAACTCCTGGACCAGGTCCATTCCTCGCGCCCAGAACTCAGCCACTTGCTCGCGCGGGAGCCGCGCATGGCGGATGAACGACCACAGCTGGTGTGATTCGTAGGCTGCCTGCGATTCGCTCGCGGCAACGTCGAAGTCGTTGAAGTCGAGCGGCAACGACCCGTCCCCGGAGCGTTTCCCGACCCCGACGTAGAACATTCGCGCCGTGCGCCCGTAGTAGCGCTCGTCGATGGCTCGTACGCGCCGGGTCCGGACCACCTGGACCAAGCCGGCGCGCTGCAGGACGTTGACGTGATGCGCCACGGTGCTCTTCGGCCGTCCCACCGCGGTGGCCATCTCGGTCACGGTGGCCGCACGTTCGTGCAGGAGGCCAAGGATCGTCGTCCGGAGCGGATGGCCGATGGCGCGCACCTGGTCGGCGGATGTGAGCTCCATTCGCTCGTCGAGGTCGTAGTCGGGTACCGGCGACTTGCTGCTCATGGCAGATCAGACTAACATCTCCGAACGTTCCGGAAATATGGATCATTGTGCCGAAGGAGCTTCACATGACTGAGATCGTCCTGTTCCACCACGTCCAGGGACTCACCGCGGGGATGGTTGCCTTCGCCGACGAGCTTCGCGCGGAGAATCACAAGGTGCACACCCCCGACCTGTTCGAAGGTCGCACCTTTCAGACGCTGGACGAGGGGATGGATCACGCCAGGACGGTCGGATTCGGCGCCATCCTCGACCGGGGCGTCGCGGCGGCCGAAGGGCTGGGCCCCGAGCTGGTGTACATCGGCTTTTCGATGGGGGTCATGCCCGCCCAGAAGCTGGCCCAAACCCGCGCGGGGGCGCGCGGAGCGGTCCTGATCGACGCCTGTGTGCCGGTCAGCGAGTTCGCCGACCAATGGCCGGACGCCGTTCCGGTGCAGGTGCACGGCATGGACCACGATCCGCTGTTCGCCGACGAGGGCGACCTGGACGCGGCGCGGGCCCTGGTCGCGTCGACGGATCAGGCGGAGCTGTTCCTGTATCCGGGAAACGTCCACCTCTTCGCGGATTCGTCGCTCCCATCCCACGACCAAGCCGCCACCGAGCTGATGACCCGTCGTGTCCTGGACTTCCTCTCGACGATCGACTGAGCGACCATGCATGGGCGAGATGCCTGCAGAGCCAATTCCGACAGAGATTTTCCTCAGCGACTATCCATTGGACATCCAGGGGGTCGCGAACGTGCTTCGCGGCCTCGTGGCGAGGGCGGTGCCTGACGCGATCGAGCGCGTCCGGAGCGGCTGGCGCCTGATCGGCTACGACGTCCCGGTCGGACGCAGGACGCGCTACTTCGCCTTCGTGGTGCCGGAGCCAGCGCATGTCCATCTCGGGTTCGAATACGGCATCTGGATGAGCGATCCGGAGCAGCTCCTCCACGGGGCCGAGCTCAAGCTGCGCAAGGTCCGCTTCTTCACCTTCGAGCCGGGCGATCCCATCCCCGACGAGATCGTAGCGGGCTACGTCGAGGAGGCGGCCGGCCTGGCTGTCATCGGCACGGCTTGACGTCGGCCCACGGATCGCGTCCGCAGGTGCGACCGACGAATCGGGGAATCGGCGTCGGCCCGTATTGACGGTCCGAAGGATTGCGCCGTCGCGGCGTGTAGGGCAGCATCCAATCGGGCAGGAGGGTGAGGTGTCCGATAGCGATGGGAAAGCCGCCGCGGTGCCTCGCACGGGCGTAGGCGCGCCCGTCATCAGCGCCGTCCTCGCGGTGTCGATGCTCGTGGTGGCGGCCTCGTATGTCATCCACCGCGCAAGCACGCCGTCTGATGGGACGCGTGGCGGCTATGTCACCTCCAGCCTGAGCGCTGACGGCCTCGTCGTGGCACCCATCCCGGGTGCCACGACATCGCTGGCCGACGGGGACGTAGTGCAGGCCGTGGACGGAGTCAGCCTCGAGTCATGGGCCCGCAGCCTCTTCGGCGTGCAACCCGGTCAACCGACCGCGACGACTGCGCGTGAGGGATCCGTCACCTATGACATCGAGCGCAATGAAGAGCCGATATCGCTGGCGGTGGCGTTGGCCGCGTTTCCCCTCGTGCCGGCCTTAGCGGACTACTGGGCGACCGTCCTCTTCGCGACGACGATGCTTCTGGTCGCGGCATACGTCTTCATCAGACGACCGCGCGACGAGGCGGCCGATGCCCTGCTCATCATGGGGAGCGCGCTGCTGGCCAGCTCCGTGCCCTGGCTGCTCGGATTCCAGGCTCTCGACCTCGTCGGCGGGTGGGGCTTCTGGTTATGGGCGTCAGCGACCTTCGTCGTGTATGGCGTCTTCTGGATCGCGGTCCTCCACTTCGCCCTGGTGTTCCCGCGCCCGTCCTCGGTCGTGCGACGACGTCCCTGGCTCGTACCAGGGCTCTACGCCGTGCCGTTCGTCGCGTGGCCGGCTTTGGCGGCAACGACGATTCCCGCTTCCGGTTCGGTCCTCGAATGGATCCGCGGTTGGACGTCGGTCCAGCTCGTCGTCGCCGGAGCCGTGAGCGTCGCGGCGTTTGCGTTGGTTGTCACCACGTATTTCTGGCGTTCGGGCGATGCCGACCGACGCAGGCTGCGGTGGGTTGCTCTTGCCGCTGGTTTCGCCGCGATCGCGACGCTCACCGTGTGGATCGCCCCTCAGGTTGTGATTGGCAGCCCGCTCCTCCCGTGGAACGCCATTGGGATTGCCGGCCTGGGATTCCCGGTTGCCATCGCGATCGCCATCCTGCGCCATCAGCTGTTCGACATCGACGTCCTCATGAGCCGCTCCGTTCTTTACGGCGGTCTCACGATGGGAGTGGCGGCCGTATATGGCAGCGTGGTGGCTATCCTCGAGGGCGTCATGCAGGAGGGCGGGGAATTCGCAATTCCGCTCCTGGCGACGGGGATCGGCGCATTCGCAATGATCCCGCTCTATCGTTGGCTGTCGAGCGTGACAGCTCGCATCTGGCCCGCCACCGCTCCTGCCGTGCCAGGTATTCATGCAGCGGTCTCCTCAGCACCTGGGCT